>CAZJYF010000183.1:0-7525 GCA_964549665.1 uncultured Saprospiraceae bacterium | reverse complement strand
CCAGGATGTGGAGCAATTCGCAGATCGAATTGCTCCAATTCACACCCTCTGTATTTCCATCTTCCAGTTCCCTTCCCTGGGTATTATAATTTCTCGAAATCTTTTAGTATCATAGCCAATCAACAACTGAGTTGGGATTTGCCAGTTGTTATTGGGCAACTGTTTCAAGGCTTCCAATTTAAAAAATACTTCAACTTTGAAAAAACTAGAAAGAAGGTTAACCCTGCCCTATGTCGTAGCGATAGCTATCGGCGGGATGTTGGGTAGTGGCATATTTGTATTGCCGGGTCTTGCCGCAGCGAAAACAGGGGCTTCAGTGTGGTTGGCTTATATTTTGGCGGGAGTGTGCGTGCTGCCTGCCGCCCTATCCCAATCAGAATTGGCGACGGCTATGCCTGCTTCGGGAGGTTCTTATGTTTTCATCGAACGTTGTTTCGGACCCATGATGGGAACCATCGCCGGTTTCGGATTGTGGCTTTCCCTTTTATTGAAGAGTTCTTTTGCTTTGATTGGCTTCGGAGCCTATCTTCTCGTTTTGACCAATTTCCCATTGAAAATTGCCGCCCTGGCAATGCTTGGAGTGATCCTGTTGCTCAATATTTTTGG
Source organism: uncultured Saprospiraceae bacterium (assembly GCA_964549665.1). Taxonomy (GTDB): domain Bacteria; phylum Bacteroidota; class Bacteroidia; order Chitinophagales; family Saprospiraceae; genus CAZJYF01. The sequence continues at coordinate 6,919 of CAZJYF010000183.1, read as the reverse complement.
CGTGCGGAAAGTTGGAAAGGTACAAATTGTCGTTGTCACCATCAGCCTTGTGGGAATGGTTTTGTTGCTCTTATTTGGCTTGGTATCTGTTGAACCGGCCAATCTGGAACCACTTTTCACCCACGGCAGCAAAGGTTTTCTCGCCGCCACCGGTTTTGTCTTTGTGTCGTATGCCGGGGTGACCAAGGTGGCAGCTATTGCCGGGGAGATTAAAAACCCGGGGCGCAACCTTCCCCTTTCCATGATTTTTGCCCTTCTTGCTATTGGTAGCATTTATGGTTTTGTCGTTTTTACCCTCGTGGGCAATATCCCCGTCAGCGTTTTAGAACAAGACTACCATCCCATTTTCACTTTAGCTGAACACATGGGTGGCAAAATTGCAGGAATTTGTGCCGCCATTTTGGGCGTTCTGACGCTAAGCTCGATGGCAAATTCGGGCGTATTGGCAGCTTCTCGCTTTCCTTTTGCCATGAGTCGCGACAATCTGCTTCCGGAGCATTTGAAGAAAGTGCATCACCGCTTCTTAACGCCGGTCACGACCATTTTGCTCACTGGCGGGGTGATGGTCCTGGTTATCGTATTCCTCGACGTAGAGCGAATTGCCAAATTGGCCAGCGCCTTCATGGTGATGATGTTTATTGCAGTGAATGCCTCTGTCATCGTACTTCGGGAAACGGCAGTGCAGTGGTATAAACCCGAATATCGCTCTCCCTGGTATCCGGGCATTCAAGTCTTCGGGATTATATCGGGTATCATTTTGCTGGGGGTTCTTGGTGGCTTGGCCCTTTCAGGGGGTGGAGCTATCACATTTATTGGATTGATTGTTTTTTACGCTTATGGTAAAAAAAATGCCCAACGCAGCGGCGTGTTAAAACAATACGGGCACATGCCTGCGATGTTTCTACTTTACCGCCGCGGTAGAGTGAAAACCAAGGAACAAAGAAAAGTTGAAAGTCTTATTCCTGAACCCACAGAAGTTGAACCTACCCCAATCTACCCTCAGAATTTGGATGGTTCATTAGCGGACGAGTCCGCGGTGGTCATTCCGTTATTTGGCGAAGAACGCTCTGCAGAAATGCTGGTGGAAGTGGGGGCAGCTTTGGCCAAGGGCAGCAAAGTGCAGGTGGTTCATTTGACGGAAGTGCCCGACCAAACCCTACTCGATGCCATGTTGGAAGAGGACGCTTCTATTACTTCTCTCAACCGCCGGATTTCCGCCATGGCGAAAGAAAAGAAGGTAGATGTGGATTTTGATGCCGCCGTGACCCACGAGTTGGTGCAAACGGTTCAGGATATTAGCAATCAAACACACTGCCAGTGGTTAGTCGTCGGTTGGGATGGGCGAGCTGGCAGGGGGCTTCTGATTCGCAATCCAATTGGGTGGTTGGTTACGCATATATCGTGCAATCTAGCCTTGTTCAAGGACAAAGGCATCCGCTATATTCGGAAAATACTGGTCCTGCTGGATGCCCCTCAAAACGATCGATGGGTGGTGTCCGAAGCCGATTGGTTGGCTAGTTTTTATCAGGCGGATTTGACCCTGGTCAGAGTAGAATTAGAAGTAAGTGGAGAAGAGGATTCCCGGTCAATTACCTCCTACATGGAGGACCTATGTTCTATTTGCAAAGCTCCCTCAAAAAATCTGCTTTTATTTCACAAAGACCCCTTTACTGCCATCACCGATGCTTCCGCCGGCTTTGACTTGCTTATAACGGGTTCGCCAAAAGAAGAAAGCTTCTTCAACATCCTCCTGGGAACCAGCAAGGACAAATTGTCTGACCTTTCTGCATGCTCTGTTCTTCGACTGACCAAACCACATTCCTACCTTTTCAAGCATAAAGGGGGGATTAAGAATTAAGAACGCTGATTAACGCAATGGGTAGCGCAGTGAGGATAAACTTGAAATAATAATCCACAATTGTTCTGTGGGTAGCTATTGCTTATTTTACCCTTTCCAAAATCCAGGAGGATATTTCCTTTAAAGCAAGTGGAGAAAAGGTTTCTTCCAACTGTGCGTATTCACTGACTTTTCCGGTGTCCGATTCCTGAAACAAATGGTTTAAACGGGGCATCTCCTTCAACGTAAATTGGTGATTGCCCCCTTTTTCGAGGGCTTCGCCAATGGCTTTTAAATTCGCCTTTGGTTCTACCTGTAAATCGTTTTCGCCATTCAATGCCAACACGGGGCAATGCACTTTTTCCAAAACTTGTTTTGGCTGGAAGTTCAAAAAAAAGCGAAACCAGGGGGAAGTCATTTGATCCACTTGCCTGGCAACAAAAGCATCTGCGTCGCCTAATTTCTTTTTGGAACTATCAGAAAGTTTCCCTATTTCCCCTTTCAGAAAGTCAGTCAATCGGGCTTTCAATTTTTCAATATCAGGTTCATCTTGCAAAAGCTGAAAAGCTTTCTTTGTGATATTTATATTCAATTCAGTCACTTCGGGAGCTTGGCCTTCAGCTTGTCCAATCCGTTGAGTTTGCGTCAGCAAAACCTCCTCTCCAGAAGTTCCCGGTCCCGCCAACAAAACAAGAAAGGCTACATCATTCGACCGGGCAGCCACCATGGGACCTATGAGCCCGCCTTCGCTGTGCCCCACCAATCCGATTTGGCCGTGCCGGATGTCGTCTCTCGTTTTCAAATAGTCTATTCCTGCCAATACGTCGGAAGCAAAATCTTCAGAAGTAGCTTTCGAAAAATCGCCGCTCGATTTCCCAATGCCGCGGTCGTCAAAGCGCAAGACGGCAATGCCCTTCCGGGTCAGGTGGTCCGCGATGACCAAAAACGGCTTATGCCCCATCAATTCCTCATCCCGGTTTTGAGGTCCGGAACCGGTGATGAGTATGACCGCAGGAAAGCTACCTTCTTCATTGGGCAAGGTGAGGGTTCCAGCCAGCGTAAGAGCTGCTGCCGGGTTGGGGTAAGTCACTTCTTCTTCCCGATAAGGGTAGGGTTTTTTCGGTTCCTGTGGCCGCATGAGCACTTTTTTTTCGATGGCACTGCGGCGAAGGGGAAGGTCGAAAGTCATTCCATGTTGCGTCAGTTTGCCATCAATGGCAGTAAAATCTTCATTCACTGTGCCCCTGTATTCGAGCATCAGCCCGGGCATTTTGATATTCAGTACAGGTTTTTCGAAGGTTACTTCTGGCACGGGGATGCCCGTTGCCCCCTGGTCGGGGCTGTCCATGGTTGCTTCCAAAACATCCCCATTTTCGATTATGTGAAAAACGATCCGCAACTGCATGCCCTGAATTTCCATTGCTCCATTCCATTCGCCTGCAATGGATTGGGCTTTTGCAATTAAGCTGAAAAGCGAAAGAATTGGGAGGAGACAGGTGATTTTCATGATGTTATTTTGTTTCAGGTTACAAAAATGAAAAAAACTCCTGCAATATTAATCAATTGCAAATTGACTCAAAAGAGAATCGGAAGGAAGGCAAAGATGATCAGACGAATGGCGGCGAATATTCTTTTTTTGAGGGGGCAGCGCTAAATTTCTCCTGCTTTTTGTGTGTTTCATGGAAAGACAGAATGTCAAAGTGTAACCTAGTTCGCCTTTCATTTGCTTTCCAAGCGGACAGCTTGGGGGGGGAAGTGATTTACGGAAGGCACTTACCGAAATCTTTTTCATTTTGGTTTCAAAAAAATAAGACTTCCTATTGGTCAGAGACAATTTCCCAATGGCTGCTTTTTTTGTTTTCTATTCCCAAACTTTGTTATAAATTTATACAATCTTTTGAAGGGAACAATTTTCTTTGACCCATTTATAAGTCAACATTTTCATGTTTAAATTGAACATCCCCAATTGGCTCTTTCTGTTTGCTCTTTTCTTTAGCACAGTCACTTTTGCACAACGATCCCTTCCAAAATTGCATTTCCTGGAACCCTCCGACACCCTCAACAAAAGTCGCTTGTGGGTCTCGGCAGCTACAGGCACCGCCGTTTACGGCGGCTTTTCCGTGATTTTGTGGAACGCCTGGTACAAAAATTTTCCGCTCACCAAATTCCACACTTTTGACGATTTTGGCGAGTGGGAGGACATGGACAAAATAGGACACTTTTCCACTGCTTTTATCGAGAGCAATTACAGTTTCAAAGGCGCCCTTTGGACGGGGATGAAACGCCGCAAAGCGATGTGGGTAGCTGCGAGTATTGGCATGGGGCTTCAAATGACCGTAGAAGTGATGGACGGTTTTTCCCAGCGGTGGGGATTCTCTTGGAGTGATGTTGGGTTGAATGCCCTCGGGGTGAGTTTTTTCGTCGCCCAAGAGTTGGTTTGGAAAGAACAGCGCATCATAATGAAGATATCTTCTACTCCACGCAATTATCCCGACCGCGTTATTCGCTCCGTTGACGGCGGCTCCACCACAACTTTGGCGGCTCGCGCGGACGAACTCTACGGAGGAGGTTATGCCACTTCTTTTTTCAAAGATTACAACGCCCAAACGCTTTGGGCTTCCGCCAATATTCGCTCTTTTTTTAAAAGTAAAAAAAACAGCCGCTTCCCCGGATGGCTTAATCTCGCCTTTGGTTATGGCGCCGAAAATATGTACGGAGGTTTTGGGAACTCTTGGTCTGTTGACGGTGCCCAATACATTCTCGACCCGGTGGATTACCCCCGATACCGGCAGTTCTTCCTGTCGTTTGACGTGGATATGTCGAGACTTAAAATTCGGAAAAGATGGTTGAAAACCCTCGTGGGAGCTTTGAATTGGATTAAAATTCCTGCCCCGGTTTTGGAAGTGAATACCTTGGGAAAGGTTAAGTTTCGCCCACTTTATTGGTAATCTTCTGCGCTCCTGATTCCTCTCACCTTGGCGCACCCGCCTTCAAAATCTGGAATCTATCCCAAGTGTCGTATCTATCCACCCAATTTAATATTTTTGGTGAAAATAAATTTATACCTTTCCTGTCGACCTAGAATTCTGTTGCCCTAAAAGAGGTGCGAAATAATCGTTTGCTCAAACGAATTTTTTCTTAAAACCGGGCCAATATATTCTCAACTTATTGATTATCAATATAATTAAAATCTCTAATCACATCGTTTAAAAGACACCCAATAAACCCAATCCAACATTATTATTTTTTAAACAAAACTCAATAGTCATGAAATCAAAATCCAGCATTTGTTTTTTACCATGCCTTGCTTTTGCAGCGCTTCTACTTGGACAAACATCGAAAGGAATTTCAGAAGAAAAACAAGCGATCATCCATTCTGTGGAAGCCCACCGGGCGGAGCTTGTCGATTTGAGCAAACAAATTTGGAGCTATGCCGAAACGGCTTTACACGAATTCAAATCCTCCAAAGCTTTGGCCGATTATGCCGAATCGCAGGGGTTTCGGGTTGAACGCGGGGTTGCCGGCATGCCCACGGCATTCATCGCCACCTATGGGTCGGGCAAACCGATAATCGGGGTGTTGGGAGAATTTGATGCCCTCCCCGGCATTTCCCAAAAGGCAAGCCCGGAAAAAGAAGCGCTGCACAAAGGAGATGCAGGTCACGGTTGCGGCCACAACCTCTTCGGACCGGGCAGCATGGGCGCTGCCGTTGCAGTAAAAGAACTCATCGAACAGGGGAAATTAAAAGGAACCATCCGGTTTTACGGCACCCCGGCAGAAGAAGCGATAGGTGGAAAAATTTACATGGCCCGAGCAGGACTGTTCGACGATTTGGATGTTTCTCTCGATTGGCACCCTGGGGCGGAAACGAAAGCGGGCGCGCAGAGTTCCAAGGCGCTGGTTGATTTTTCCGTCGAATTTTTTGGCAAAGCAGCCCATGCTTCCGCCGACCCATGGAATGGCCGTAGCGCGTTGGATGGGTTGGAATTATTTACCACCGGAGTAAATTTTTACCGCGAACACATTCACCCAACTGTCCGGATTCATTACGTCATTAAATCCGGCGGAGATGTGCCTAATGTCGTTCCCGAATATGCCAAAGTGTGGATGTGGGTGAGGGATTCCAAAAGAAGCGGGGTGGATGAAGTATTTACCCGCGTGAAGCAAATTGCGAAAGGGGCCGCATTGATGGCCGATGTCGATTACAAAGTCACCTTGAACAGCGGCGACCACGAAATTCTCGTCAACCGGACCGGCGGTCAGGCCATGCAGTCCAACTTGGAATTGTTGGGTCCCATTACATACACGGACGAAGAAATTGCATTCGCCAAAAAGATTCAAGCTGCCACCGGCAAGGAGGAGATTGGTCTGGATGCCAAAATTAATCCCTATGAAGAAACCAAAGAGCACCCAAGCGGCGGGTCAACGGATGTGGGGGATGTGAGTTGGATAGTACCGGAAATACGTCTCCGGGTAACGACGGCGCCCGCAAAAACCCCCTGGCATTCCTGGGCGGTCGTTGCCTGCGGCGGCATGTCGATCGGACAAAAGGGCATGGCCTATGCCGCCAAAGCATTGGGCATGACGATGGTCGATTTGTTTCAAGACGAGGATTTGCGCAAAAATATCCGCGCCGAGTTTTTGGAACGCAAAGGCGACTATGTTTTTAAGGCGATGCTGCCGGATGGGCCTCCGCCCATTCCGAAAGATACCGAATGAGGAAAGGAGGATGGAGCCGCTTTGGGAGGGAGAGGAAGAAGGGAAATTTTGCCATTTTCCTTCTTCCTCCACTAACTTGACCCGGGTGTTTGGAAAAATTTAGGAAGTGCCGTTTTTGGCATAATCCCTCACAAAAAACAAAGGGATAAACAGAACGATTACGAGGATTGAAAACAGCAGCCCGCCAATTGTTCCTGCTGCCAGCGAAAACCAAAATACTTCCTGTTGGCCATACATCAAAAATGGAATGAAGCCCAGGGCAGTGGATAAAATGGTCAATAAAATGGGGGTAATTTTGTGGTTGAACGCTTTCAAATAAACGGAAACAGGGGACCTGCCGGGGAAGCGGTTTTTAAAAGCATT
>CAZJYF010000182.1:0-7556 GCA_964549665.1 uncultured Saprospiraceae bacterium | reverse complement strand
CCATGCTGGACCACATGAAAAATGAGCAAGCCCTGTTTTGGAAAATATGGAGTTGGCAAAAACCCAAAACTCCCTGGACTTACAGAGAAGAAGAAACGACGGACGTCGAAATGGAAGCCCGAAAACGAAAATTGAGGAAGCTGATTTATGAAACGGATCGCTACCGTGCTTTGCGATTAAAATACCTGGAAGAAGTAGCCACCCTCTTAAAAGAAGAAGTTCCCGGACTCCGACTTCGGGAGGTTGACATCGAGCGAATATTGGATGAGGAGCAAAGGAAAGGTTCTTTTGTCCGCTTGGTTTCGCAACATATGATCACAGCGGGCATGGCCGCCCAATACCGGAAGGCCCTGAAAAGTAAGCACTGGGGTGAACTGAAAACTCAATGGAAAAAATTGCAGGCGGCTATTAAAAAAGACTTCCACATCCCCGTAAAAATGAAAGTCTTTGCCTACAATGATCAATTGGAAAAGGACACCGTGATGACTCCCATGGACTCGCTGGCCTACCTACACGGCTTTCTCCAAATCGGTTCTCTGGCAGTAGATCCTAAAACGGGCTATGTGAAAGCCTGGATTGGGGGCATTAATAAAAAGTATTTCCCTTTCGACCATACGAACATCAACCGGCAGGTAGGCTCTACTTTCAAGCCTTTTATTTATGCAACTGCTATTGCGCAGCAGGGTTTTTCTCCTTGTTTCAAGGTACCCGATTTGCCGCGCACCATCTTTCCCGGGGATGGGAGTTTCTATCTTGCTGAACCCTGGACCCCTTCCAATGCCAACGGGGAGTATTCTGGTGAGATATTTACTTTGAAAGACGCCTTGCGAAAATCTGTCAATACCGTTTCCGTATTTTTAATGCAGCAATTGGGCAGCACACAACCGGTCAGGCAACTCGTCAAAAACATGGGTATAGATGTGGACAAACGCTATCCTAACGGCAGGTATCGCGTACCTAAAGCACCTTCGATTTGCCTCGGTTCAACGGATCTTACGGTATTTGAAATGACGGGGGCCTACACCGCCTTTGCCAATAACGGCTACTATAACAAACCCGTTTTTATAACGCGGATTGAAGACAAAAATGGAAGGACCATCTTTAGTAGCGAACAATACGAATTCCAGGCATTGGAAGAAGTGCCAAATTACGTGATGGTAGAAATGCTGAAATACGCTTCCGGTAGTTTGGGATTGAAAAGTGAAGTTGGAGGGAAAACAGGCACTACCAATGATTATGTGGACGGGTGGTTCGTCGGCATTACACCAAGCCTCGTCGTTGGCACATGGGTAGGTGGTGAAGACCACTGGATTCGGTTTTTAACATTGGCAAACGGACAAGGGTCTCGCATGGCAAAACCATTTTTCATCGCACTCATCAAGAGCCTCGAAGACGACCCCGAAGCCGATTATGACACCAATGCCCGCTTCCATAAACCCGAAGGAGACATTGACATCGAACTCGATTGCGGTCAATATGATTTGATGGAAACCGTGGAAAATGTCCAAGAAACCGATGATTTCTCCGAAGATGCTTTTGGCGATGAAGATTTGCAGAAAAGCGATACCATCAAAAATAAACCATTGCTCGAGCATAACCGGGATAATTGAGCGATTTGGCGGTATGATGGTTTGATGGTTTGATGTTGAGATTTTATAAAAAGGCGGTTCAATAAACTTTGCTATTTTTACTTTTAGAGCTTCATAAAAAATTGATTTTCAAAACCTTGAAAAATGCACAAGCACTTAAAAACGCAAACGCATACCCCATCTACTTTCAAACCCCTCAAACTCTTGCCCTTTTTTATTTTGCTGCTGTTTAGCCGGTGTATCCTCCCCACGGAGGAAATCCCTACCGAGGTTCGGCTTGACTTCAACGACAAAACCCTCCAAAAACTTTACGATTTTCAGGACAGGCAAATGACGGATAGCTTGTTCCCATTTTTTCGACACAAAGATCCCACCTATCGCTATGCTGCGGCATTGGCATTTGCTTCGATAAAAGACCCTCATGCAGTGGATAGCCTGGACCTGCTACTAAATGACCCTGTCGAAAAAGTAAAAGTTGCTGCTGCTTATGCCATGGGGCAGATTGGGAAAGAATCTGCTGAAGACAAACTCATTGCAGCATTCGACCAATTTGACACCCTATCTTTATCAAAATACGCCAATGCTGCCATCCTGGAAGCCGTGGGAAAATGTGCTTCTGAAAAATACCTCGAAGCTTTGAGTACCATCAGCACCTATCGCCTCACCGACACTGTTTTGTTGCAAGGTCAAGCTTGGGGCCTATATCGCTATGCCTTGCGCAGCATAACTTCCAAAGCCGGAACAGAAAAAATGATCGCATTCGCAACGAATAAAAAATACCCTCAAAGCGTCCGGTTTATTGCAGCTAACTACCTGTTCAGGGCGCGAAATGTCAAACTCGCAGGGTATGAAAAAGCACTTGCCGAGGCTTTCACAAAAGAAGAAGACCCGAGGATTCGGATGGTTTTGGCTATCGCTTTAGGAAAAACAAAAAGCCCGATTGCCCAAAATTCCCTCATTTATCAATACCATGTTGAGGAAGACTATCGGGTAAAATGCAATATTTTGCGTGCCTTTTCCAATTTTGACTACCGCCTTGTCCGTCCGACTGTTTTGGAGGCTTTGAAAGAGGAAAACTTGCTCGTGGCGCTTTCTGCGGCCCAGTTTTTCATTGAGCACGGCGTCTCGAAAGATGCCTCTAATTATTGGAATTGGGCAAAAGAGCCCACCCATTGGCAAGTGCAAATGGCCTTGTATGCTGCCGCCAACCGCCATATGCCGGTTTATTTTGTCGATTCCAAAAAAGCAATCAATTTGGAATTGAAAAAGCGTTTTGCAAAAGCGAGTAATCCGTATGAAAAAGTAGCAGCCATAAAAGCATTAGCCGAACACGGATGGAACTATCGATTCATCAAGCAATTTGCCTTCCCCTCTGATGTTCCTATCTTACGCACGGCCGGTATGGAAGCCCTGGCAAAAGTATGCAGGACACCCAATTTTCGCAATTTTTTTGGCAAAGACCATTGGCGGATCAAACGGGAACTGACCCGTTATCTGGTCGAAGGGATAGAGGATGGCGACCCGGGCATGGTGGCAGTAGCCGCAGCCGTATTGCGAGAGCCTGGCTTGAAATTTCGCAAGCTTTTAGATAGTCTCACTTTTTTAAAAATTGCTTTAAACAAACTCGAGCTACCTAGAGAAATTGAAACCTATAACGAACTAAAAAAAACGGTTGACTATTTCAATGGGTTGCCAAATAGTGCCCCTCTGAAGCCAAAATTCAGCCATCCGATTAATTGGAGCATCGTCAATTCTTTGAAAGATAACCAACAGGTTGTGATAACCACCTCAAAAGGCGAAATAAGGCTTCAGTTGCTGCCCAACATAGCTCCGGGCACGGTTGCCAATTTTATCGAATTAATAAACAAAGGTTTCTACAACGGGAAAAACTTTCACCGCGTGGTGCCGAATTTTGTCATTCAGGGAGGATGCCCAAGAGGCGACGGTTATGGCAGCCTCAATTACACCATTCGTTCCGAATTACCCTATTTGCATTACGATGCGGAAGGGTATGTGGGCATGGCTTCTGCCGGAAATCATACCGAATGCACCCAATTTTTTATCACCCATTCTCCTACTCCCCATTTAGACGGCAATTACACTATTTTTGCAAAAGTAGCGAAGGGAATGGAGGTCGTGCATAAAATTGAAATCGGCGATCGAATGGAGGAAGTGAGGCTCCAATAAGGCTTGGAACCCATTATTTCACTTTTTCAAAATGCCGGACTATGCCAACCGTTTTAATTGCCGGCGGAAGCGGGCTGCTTGGGCAACGACTTAGCCAACTGCTGCGCCAACGAAAATACGAGGTTTATCACCTTAGCCGACAACCAAAGCCAAAGGCCGCATTTCCAACTTATAAATGGGATGTAGAAAAAGGATTCCTTCCCCACGAGGCGATTGATAAGGCAGATTATATCATCAATTTGGCTGGAGCCGGAATAGCCGACAAGTTTTGGTCAAAATCTAGAAAGCAAATCATTATTGACAGCCGGGTGAAAAGTACCCTTCTTCTTAAGTCTTCTATTGAAAAGAGGAGGGAGCCTCCTAAAGCCTACATCGCTGCTTCCGCTATTGGATTTTACGGCAACCGGGGGGATGAACCGATGGCGGAAAATGCACTGCCCGGCAGCTTGGGTTTCCTTCCTGAATGCGTTCGGGTTTGGGAGGATTCCATCAGTAAGATTGCCGAAGGCGGCTTGCGGACCGTCGTCATTCGAATCGGCATCGTACTCTCCACCAAAGGAGGGGCTTTGGAAAAAATGATGCTGCCCTTCCGGTTCTTTTCAGGAGTTTATTTTGGAGATGGGAAACAATGGTATTCCTGGATTCACATCGAGGACTTGTGCCGCATGTTTATCGAGGCTATTGAAAATATCAATATGAAAGGTATTTACAACGGAGTTTCGCCCATTCCGGTAAGAAATAAGGAATTTATTTCAACAATCAAAGAGATGCGTGGAAAGCCTGCCGTCCTTTTGCCTGCACCTGCTTTCCCTCTCCGGTTGGCGATGGGGGAGATGGCTGAAATGATTTTAGATAGTATCAAAGTGTCCTCTTCAAAAATTGAACAGACGGGGTTCTCATTCAAATTCCCGGAGCTTTCGCTGGCGTTGAAGAATTTGTTGGAAAGGAAAATTTGATTCGCCTGCAAAGTGTTTCGAAGAATCACCTTTCAAACACCTCAATCTCGTGCGTACGCACTACTAAATCAGTGAACTTGCCTTTAAAGCGGGTAGCTTTCACGATGTGGTTATCTATCCAATGATAGTTTCCACCTCTCGGTTTGCCAACCAATAGGGCGTGGTAGTTGAAGTTGTGTCTTCGCAACCATTCTTCCGTGATTTCCCGGTGTTCTTCGGTGCGGGAAGTGAAGAAGGTGATGATATGCCCCTCTTCATACCATCTGTTGATGATTTTCAGCGCATCGGGATAGGGCAGAATAGTGGACATTCGCTCCGGCTCTTCATTCGGCACATCATCGCAAATAGTTCCATCAATATCAATGAGGAAATTTTTTACTACCGTCGGCAAAAGAGGACTAATGGCTTCCCCTTTCTCATTAAATGCAGCTTGCAATTCCGGCTTCTGATTCTGCTTCATAACACTTAATTGGTTAAACTAAATTGACTGCTTTCGATTAAAAAAGACCGCAAAATTAGCATATTTCCATTAAAAAACCTCCATCAGCGATTTTTGAACAAAGAAATTAAAATAAAGCGAGGAAATTCCAGCTTTGGTATTTCCAGCTTCCCGCCAAGGTTCATTCGCATCGACAGGCTGGAGTGAACGCTGAAGTAATTGGCTCATTTAAGACAAAAAGACCGTTGTCACAGCAGTGGATTTTCCAACATCTTTCCGGCGATTTCTTTCAGAAATTTCGCTGCAAGGGCTGCAGTGATGCCAGCTATATCCCGGTGCGGATTAAGCTCAACAATATCTGCCCCAATGACAGGGACCTGAATACGCTGAATTAAACGAAGCACCTGCCGGGTACTCAACCCACCCGGTTCTGGATGAGCGACACCCGGGGCAAAAGCGGGATCCAAACCGTCCAAATCGAGCGAGATGTACAGCGGCTTTTCAAAATGCAATAAAGGAAGTTGTTCTTCTAAATTTTTCATTTCGATGATTTCCACACCAAATTTTTTCGCCTGGTCTATTTGATGGGGATTCAGGCTGCGAATGCCCACTTGAACTAAGCGGCTACACAGCCCCTCCTCCATAATCCGGGCAAAGGGACAGGCGTGAGAATAGGGGTCTCCATCGAATTTGTCATACAAATCGCCGTGCGCGTCAATGTGCAAAATGTGGAGGTCTTCATAAAAGCGGCGATACGCCTTGAGGATGGGGTAGGTGATAGAGTGGTCGCCGCCGAGGGTCAAGGTCCGCAAGCCTTTCGAGAGAATATTGACCACTTTTTTTTCAATATCAAAGTAATCTTCAACCACCAAATCGCCCTCGTCCTGAAAACGCTCGTCCCCGATAGGATTTAAATAGTTTTCCGTCCAATAGTTGGCAGCCCCGCTATGAAGCGTTTCCCGAATTTTCTCGGGAGCGAGAGCTGCCCCCCGAAGAAAACTCGATTTTTCATCGTAAGGGATGCCAATGAGGGCAACTGTTTTGATGTTGTCAGGTTTGCTCATGTGGGTAACATAGAAGTTAATTCAGAAAAATAATTTGCCCTAAGAGACCGGTCTAATACATGGGCAGACACTCAAAATGATGTTTATTTTACTTCCCTAATACTTTAATCAGCATCCCTTTTTTGACGGGGGCATTCAACTCCATTTCATTCAAAATAGACAACTCATCCATTTTGTCCTGAGAGACGCCATTTGCCGCAAGGGCATCCTTTAACGTGCCGTTTCGCCGAACCGTTTTGATGTGAATGCGGTCCGGTTTGACGTGAATCTTAGAAGGGTCGGTCAGTCTTTTGAAATTTTTCATGCTGGCTAGGAAGGTGTTTCGATATTGGCTGAATAGGGGCTTTTCTGCAAGGCCGTGGAACTTGTAAATGCGGCCGTCGTACTTTATCAGATAGGTAAGAATTCGAACGTCTTTATTGAGGTCGGCCGTGAACTCGATGGCAGGAAAGCCACCGACGCGGGTATTTTTCGAATCGATAACTTTCAAAGAATCTTGAGCAATAGCAGCGTTTTTGGCGGCTTGTAATGTTTTTTCTTCGGCAAGGGTCATCAATAGTAGCGCCTTCCCATTTTCAGGGGCCACCTGCACTTGGGAGGCGGAATTGGACAGTTTCCACCCCTGTGGAATGGGGAATTGAAACCGCAATTCTGGATGGTAAAAATGGTCGTTTTTCACATAACCTTGTCGGGGGTCTTCGCCATATACCAACCCCTCAATCATGCGGAGGTAAGCATCCCGGTTGACTTTTAAATTTTTTGCGTTTAATTCTTTTTGAATTTTTTGCGCTTGCTGATGGACTTTACTAAAACGTTCGCCCGGGTCAGGATGGGTGGACATAAAGGTGGGGACAGAAGAGCCACTTTGATTTTGGAGGCGTTTTAAAGTACCGAAAAAATTTGCCATTTCATTGGCATCGTAACCGATTTTGGTAGAGTATAGCACCCCCAATTTATCGGACTGACTTTCATGCCCGCGTCCAAATTTCAGGAATAGCAAATTCATCCCAACCGAAGCTAATTCAGAATAGTTCCGGAAATCTTTGGAAACCACCATCCCAACGGCAAAACCCAATTGGGCAATCATCGCCTGACTGTATTGCTTGGCAGAATGGCGCGCGGTGATGTGTCCGATTTCGTGTCCCAGCACCCCGGCAAATTCGGCTTCGTTGTTAAAATGTGCCATGATGCCGCGGGTAAAGTAAACGTAGCCACCCGGCAAGGCAAAGGCATTAACGACCGGAGAATCCACGATTCGAAACTTGTATTCCAAACTCGGGCGATGGGAAATGGAGCCCATCTTCTTTCCCTTCTCATTGAT
>CAZJYF010000181.1:0-7566 GCA_964549665.1 uncultured Saprospiraceae bacterium | reverse complement strand
ACTTGATAAGTTCTACAGGACTGAAAATCAATTATTATTGAATGAAGTTGATGCGCTTGAACTTTTTGAAGTTCTCCCTCCGATTTTACAAAATCCTTTCGTTATGAAATTTATAAAAGGAATTACTGCCCTCTTTTTTATTGCATTCCTATTGCAAAGTTGCGTTTCTGTGAAGGCCTACCAAAAAATGTATTTAAACGATAGTGAGATGCAATTGACAACGAGAAAAAGCGCTCAATTCGAAACCAACTTTGAAGCTTACCGCGAAGGGGCACAAGGTGCCAACGGTGGAAAAGTGGGAGGGGGTTGTGGTTGTAATTAATCTTTAAAATTTTCGAAATGTCATTTAAAGCCACTGGAATTTTCTTCCTTATTTGCATTTGGGAGACTACCTTTTTATTTAGCCAAGACAACTATCAAATGAAACCTAATACCGACGAAACGGTAATAGATTTCTTGTCCAGTTACTACAATCAAGACGGGAATCATTCGCCCGTAACAGGGGGGATTGGCACCCAGCATTTGACAGATTTTGCCACCGGAATAACAGTAAATGTGCCGCTCGACTCTGTCAATTCTATCGACATTTTATGGGGCGCGGATTTTTACTCTTCTGCCTCCACCGATAAAATTGACAACAATGTGTCATCGGCTTCGAGCAGCGATGTGAGGGTCTATGGTACGGTGGGTTACAATCGGAAAAATTTAAAAAGAGGGGAGACCTATGGCATTCATTTGGGGGCTTCCAAAGAGTACGATTATACTTCCTTCAATGGCGGGGTTTCGTTTACAAAAGAGTTCAATGAGGACAATACGGAGATAAGCTTGAATGGAAAAGTTTATCTCGACAATTGGAAGCTTATTTTTCCTATCGAATTGCGTTCCGAGGTAAAGCTGCCTACCGATAAACGAAAATCTTACAATGCCCAATTGGTCTTTTCCCAAGTATTGACCAAACGATTGCAAATGTCCATTTCCGGAGAGATAGTGTATATGAAAGGATTGCTCTCTACTCCTTTTCACCGGGTATTTTTCGAAGACCAAAGCCAGCATGATATCGAACGACTTCCAAACACGCGGCTGAAAATCCCGCTTGGAATCCGCTTGAATTATTATCCTTTCGACAATTTTATCGTTCGGTCGTATTATCGGTACTACACCGACGATTGGGGCATCGATGCGCATACCTTGGGCATCGAAACTCCGGTAAAAATAACATCCTCATGGACAGTTCAGCCTTTTTACCGCTATCACACCCAAACGCATGCAGACCATTTTGCTGCTTTTGGCGTAAATAAGGCTTCCCAGCAGTTTTATACTTCCGACTACGACCTCGCGGCCTTGCACAGCCACAAGGTTGGAATGGGCCTGAGGTATGCTCCACTTTATGGCTTGGCAAGAGTAAAATTGCACCTCCCCAAAATCAAGATTTTTCAACTAAAATCGCTGGAGGTTCGAGGAGGATATTACACCCAAAGCACGGGGCTGAATTCTTTTTTTATCAGCCTGGATTTGACGATGGGAATTCGAAATTTAACCGGTAAATAAGGTCGGATTGTTGAAGTACCCAAACGAAAATATTGCAGGATGGAACGCCAATTTCCCCCTTTTTTATCTTCCATGGGGGGTTAGATTGGGCAGGTTTATTTCTTTTTTCAAAAATTTATCCAACCAATTTTTTACCATTTCATCCACTTCTTCCGAAAATTCGCGGAGTCCGTGGTTGCCCCCCTCGAATAGGACCAAACGGTGCGGCACTTTTTCTTTTATAAATGCTTTTGATAAATCCAAGGCCATTTCCGGCACTACCCGCCAATCTGCCGTTCCGTGCAACATCAGGATGGGGGTTGTTTTACAAATTTCTCCTACCCGTTGAATGACAGAACGGGCGTTTAGCGCAGCCTTGGTATTGGTAGCATAATCGGGAATATTTTCGTTAAAAACCGTTTCGATAGTATCCTGCCGAGTTTTCATAAAAGCCCATAAATCCGAAACGCCACCGCCTACAACTGCAGCCTTAAACCGGCAAGTGCGGGTCAAGGCGAGATAGGTCATCATGCCGCCCCGACTCCAACCGTACACCGCCATTTGGGTGGTGTCCGCGTGGTCGAGATTTCCAAAAAAAGGCATCAGGTTCAACACATCGTTGACGTCGCTACCCCCAAATTCTTCCTTTCCTTCGCTACCGCCGTTGCCCCGGTACTGACTACCCGCAACCACATAACCCCAACTAGCCACTCTTGCCAAAATGAATACCGCCTTGAATTCATTGAGGGCCCCAAATTCTTTGTTGCCACCCCTGTTGTAAATGACGCAGGGGTATGTGCCCCCTTGTTTTGGAAATGCGAGGTATCCATTCACTTTCAGTCCGTCACTGAGGTAGGTGATTTGTTCGATTTCCACACTGTCGAGGTAGGCGTATTTAGGTTTGAAAACCCGCGTGCCTTCCCTTTCAAGACTGATGCGATCAGCGAGTTTTTCATTTTGAAAAATATCCAATTTTCGACGGGAAATGATTTTTCCGTTTTGGGAATGTATTTCTGAAAAAGATAGAAAAAACAAAAGTGAGAAAACAAAAATTCTTTGTATCATGTGTTGCTTTTAAAAAATACCAAAGTTAAAAAAATGATGCGAAGAACATTCCTGAAAACAGGCAGCCTCGGCCTGACAGGCAGCTTGGTTTTGAATACTGGGTTTTCAAGAACTGAAGCCGGTGCAGCAATCGAAACCGCTCCAAATTTCACCAGAGATGGCCTCGGGCTTTCGCCAAAGTCATATTCCCGGCTTTTAGTGCAACTGACAGAGGAGCACGACTTTGAAGCAGACGTCTATTGCCAGGGTGAAGTCGTCCGCCGCTTTGAGGAGAAAGTGGCCAAAGCCCTAGGCAAGGAAAAAGCCATCTACATGCCAACGGGGACTTTGGCCAATCATATTGCCTTGCGTTTGCTGTGCCCGAGAAGGAAAAAAGCATTGGTGCAGCAACAAAGCCACATCTATCGGGATTCGGGCGACGCCGTTCAACAGTTGAGCGGGATGAACCTCCTGCCACTTGCGGCGGGCAAAGTTACTTTCACCTTGGAAGAAGTGGAAAAAGCCTTGAACGAGGCCTCGGCGGAGAAGGTGCAGACGGGCATCGAGGCTATTTCTATCGAAACGCCCGTTCGTCGGCAGCATCTGCGGCGGTTCGATTTTGAAGAGATGAAACGCATCGGCCAATTTGCCCGAAAAAATGGTATCGGATTGCACCTCGACGGGGCAAGAATTTTTGGAGAATCGGTCATCTCAGGCATTGATGTGAAAGAATATGCAGCTCTTTTCGATACGGTTTATGTCTCCTTGTACAAATACTTAAATACCATCGCAGGTGCAGTATTGGCAGGCCCGGCAGCGCTCATCGAAGGGCTTCACGATGAGCGAAGGATGTTTGGAGGAGGCTTAAGGGCAGCATGGGAAAATGTGATTGTGGCGGATTACTTTTTCGATGGTTTTGAGGAGCGTTTTTTGGCTGCACAACAAAAAGGAAAATCATTGTTAGATAAACTTTCAGCCAGCGGTATGTTCCATTTTAAGGCATTTGAAGACGGAACGAATGTGTATCGATTTTTTACCAAAAATATGGACAATAACTCGTTCCGAAAGAAACTGCTCGAAGCAGGCATCGGATTTCCAGCCTTTAATGAAAAGGAAAATTGTTTTGTGATAAAACTAAACGAAAGCCTCAACGGGGTCGATGTGGATCAAATGGTCGAGGTTTTTATAAGTTAACAGTGCTTTAGGTTGGTCAGGTCCGGTAGTTCCATGTATTGGGTCCTCCCTTTTTACCAATCCCACCTCGAAGAGCATTCGTTCCGGCCTTTGAAGTTTGACAGGCAGCTTGGCGAAAGTGCAGTCCTTTGGGACGATGGCGACCGCTGGTCAGTTGTGTGATCATAACCAAGCATTTGCCTTGTAGGCTAAATCAACTTCTCAATTGTCTCCTGCATTTTTTCAAATTTCGAATAGCCGTGCGTTACCAACTGCAGAGAATCCTCCGTCAAAAGTACAAGGGAGGGGAAGCCGCGAATGCCCAATTGGCGGCTATGGGCAAAATCCTTGAGGGTCTTTTTCTTATATTCTTCAGAATGGAAATTTTCTTCAAAATCATCGGTGGGTATGTTAAGACTTTCACAAATGGGGACGTAAAAATTGAGTTCATTAGGGTCCTTATTGAGGCAATAAAAGGCATGTTGGATGGCCTTAAAAAACAGGAAGGTTTTATCAGGCACCATGTCCCTCACCACGACTACCGCCCGGCAGGGAGGTTCGGTGTCGTAGTTGAAAGCGGGCCGTTCAAGCAAGCTAAAATTGAAGGATTGATTCGTTTTCTTTGCTACTTCTTCCCAATGATGGCGCAAAAAATCTTTCATCTCCTGATTCCATTGAGTGCCCCCTCCGGGTCGCAACCCGCCCATTATCAACGAAAAGCGGAGCCGGTTTTTATAATGTTCCATCACCCGTTGAATTTCCGGGCTAAACCCGTAACACCAAGAACACATTGGGTCTGCGATGTAGATAAGTCTTTTCATTTTGGAGGGTGTAGAAGGCCTGTCCTGTCAATGAGATTTCCGTTCAAAAACATCCGGTCAATATCTTTTAAATTTTTCAAATCCTCCAGTGGATTTTTATTTAGAATCAAGATGTTGGCAGCGAAACCCTTTTCAATTCTTCCGTTTTTCCATCCAAAGGCCTCTGCAAAATTGGAGGTGGCGGCTGCCAACACTTCCCGGTTTTTTAGTCCAATTTTGTGGTGCAAAATCCATAGTTCCGTGTGCAATGAAATGCCGGGCATCGTACCCCATACGTCTGTGCCGCTTCCTGCGAGGTACTTTGCGCCGTACTTCCGATAAGTAGGTTCAAGGGTAGTCAATTCGTTGGTTATCAGATTGGTATAGGCTGCTTGTTCGATGCTGTCAATGCTGTGATAGCCCGTGTTTGGGTCGGCGGGGCGGTTGATGTCTTCGATATTTAGGATAGCTGCAATGGGTTCTTTCCAGGGGTTTTCATGATCGGGCAGGTCGAGATAGGACAGGCTACTCGTCGGCAGGGAGAAGGTATGGGAATTACCGAGATTGCGGGCGTGCTGTTGGAGGGGTTCGTAGTCTTTCTTTAGCCCGGTCAAGAATTTATAGTACTTCCATTTGGCACTGTTGAGGTCGTTGCTAAAGGGGTGGTCGGCGACTGCTTTTGCCATATCTCGAGGCGCTACGTCGAGGGAGTAACGGGTGGTATGGACGAAAGCATCTATACCCAGGTCCATCCCCTGTTTGTAGGAGGTGTAGCCCAACTCACCGATAGTCGCCATGTCGAGTTCGTCGGCTTTTTTGACCGCCAAAGCGATTTGGTCGGGCGTCAGCCCATACATGAGTAGCAGCACCTTGAAACCTTTTGAATGAAGGTCTCCTATTTTGTTCAACATGCTGTCGGTGCTAATCTTTTCTTCACCTATCCCTTCCAATCGATAAATGTTTGGGCAGGGATTCCCCTCACCAAAAAACGGTCCCCGCCTGCCGCCGTCAACGGAAATGATGCTCGTAATGCCCATGTAGAGGTACGCATTGCAATATGCCTGATTATTGATAGCGGCAAAGCCGTCGAATAAGCCCGGCATCACGTATTTGCCGGAGGCATCGATGATGTTGGTGCCTTCGGGAAGATTGGGAGTATCAACGCAATCACCTACCCACTCGATGCGGTCATTTTTTATCAAAATGCAGGCATTCTGTAAATCGTTCTCGGTTTTGCCCAAATTGGACAAGTCGAGGAGGGTACCGTTTTGAATGAGGGTGTATTCTGAGGAGGATTCTTTTTGGTTGTTGCAACTGAACAAAAGAAATAGAAGGAATGCTAAGGGGATGAAAAGTATTTTATTCATTTCTTATGGTTTTTATGTTTTAAGAACTCCAAATGAACAACTTATTTTTTCGTCGTCACTTAGGGGAGCATTATTCAAGCCTGTCCAATGAACGCCAAATAATTTTCCCGGTTAATTTCTTCAAATTCTGCATTTGGATAAGTATCGAACCAAAGGCGGGGCGGCTTGGTTTTTTTTCTACCCCATTTGAATTCATAGGCGAACAATTTTCCCTCCCTTTCTTCCACAAGGTCAATCTCCTTTTGGTCATAAGTTCGCCAGAAATAATTGTTGGCATATATCTTTTGGTAGGCTTGCTTTTTCATTCTTTCGATGAACAGGTAATTTTCCCAAAGGGCGTCCGCATCGTTTCGGGTATCGAGGTAGTTGAAGTTGTTGATGATGGCATTTCGGACACCGTTATCCCAAAAATAATACCTCGCGCTTTTGCTGATTTCCTTTCTCAAATTTCTTGAAAACGCGTTCACACGTTTCAGAACAAAAACCTTTTCCAACAAATCGAGGTATTTTTCCAATGTGCGAAAATTTAGATTCACATTGTTCGAAAGCTCATTCAAAGAGACTTGTTTCCCAATCTGAAAAGCAAGCATTTTCAAAATATCGAGCAGCTTTTTCGATTTTCTGATTTCTTCGAATTCCAACAAATCTTTGTACAGGTAGCTGTTTACGATGGTATTCAAAATTTCCCTCCTGTCTTCATCACTTTCCGCTGTGACGACTTCCGGGTAGCCTCCGAAAATCATCCTGGAAGGCAAATTTTCTTCGGTTTGAAAAGGCGCTTCAAAGGCGTTCAATTCCATTTGGGCGATGGGATATAAATCGAATTGCCATTTTCGACCCACCAAAGGTTCCCCGAATTGGTTTGCCAAATCAAAAGAGGAAGAACCCGTTGCTACTACTTTTATACCTTCAATGTGGTCAACAATGAGTTTCAGATTCAGCCCGATTTGTTCAACTTTTTGGGCTTCATCCACCACGAGGAGTTTGTGCCTGCCGATATTCTTTTTTAGGGTTCCAATGGATTGGCTACCAAGCCAGGATTGGATGTTCCGGTCTTCTCCCGATACAAACAAAAAAGGTTCGGTTACCTTTTTTAGGAGTTCCTTGACCAGGGTGGTTTTACCCACTTGTCGGGGCCCGTAAATGACAACCACCTTTGAGGGAGTTATCCGTTTTTCTACTTGGGGAAGAATATACCGGGGAATGTGCATTTTAGCAAATACAATGTTTTATAATAAATATTTGTATTGAAATGCACAAATTTAATGAAAATATCGGGAATGGGTGGTAAAAAGCGCTTCCAGCACTCCAAGAGGTGGAGGCACTAACTTAGACTTCCGAATAGATTTTGATGTTTTCCAAACAAAATATTGTCAATACTTTTCTTAATTTCAAAGAACAGTTTAAATTTTAGTTCCAACAGAAATCAGGTGGACATCAAACCCAAATGTAACGGTTATTTTTACGCAAGCACTTAGTGTCGGTGTGATTGCCAGTCACGTCGACGCTTGTGTTCTGCTCCACTTGCTTTGTTCTGCTCATGGCAAGTTTTGCTTGTGGGTGATGAGTGTGATCTGTTGGTTTTGCAACAATGTTTTTGATTAGAGGCTGTCTCAAAAGACCCGATTTGCAAAATTTTTATAATTTGGTAAATC
>CAZJYF010000180.1:0-7579 GCA_964549665.1 uncultured Saprospiraceae bacterium | reverse complement strand
ATGGTAATGGTGTAATCGCCTTCCGGCAAATTGTCAAAAAAGTTTTCATTTTGAAAATTCACGCCATCCAGGCTGTATTGATAAGGAGGAACACCGCCGCTTGCAGCCACGCTGACGGTGGCATCATTGGCATCGTGGCAGGAGATGCCGTTTGACAAAGTTGCCAAACTTTGCAGCAATGCCACTTCAATCGTAGCTGTCGCCGTTACCATGCAGCCATTTTCATCTCGAATAGTAACCGAATAATCGCCATTTGGATTGCCGGAAAAAATATTGCTGCTTTGAAAATTGACACCATCGAGGCTGTACTCCAAAGCCCCCGTTCCACCGCTTGCCGTCACGGTGATGTCGTAACCATCCACTGTGGCAGAGGCTAAAATGGCAGGTGGGTTTGAAATAGAAACGGGGCTGGAGGAAGCGGTAAATCCGCCGCTGTCCTCGATGGTAATGGTGAAACTTCCTGCCGCCAGATCGTCAAAAAAGTTTTCATTTTGAAAATTCACGCCATCCAAACTGTATTGATAGGGTGGCACCCCGCCACTTCCATTGGCAATGATTCGGGCATCATTGTCCCCATTGCAGGCAAGGGCGTTCTCCACTTGGGCTGTTAGCGAAACCGGCACCACCGACACCGTCGCGGAGACCATTTGCTGGCAAGCATTTTCATCCCGGATGATAATCGTGTAAGTGCCGTTTGCATTGCTCGTAAAAATCGTATCGCTTTGAAAATTCATCCCATCGAGGCTGTATTGAAGTGCGCCGGTACCGCCGCTCGCGGTTACGGTGATGTGGTAGCCGGAAACACTTGCGGAAGCATCAATAGCTGTTGGTTCGGTGATGGTCACCTGATTGGTTGTTTTGGTAAAACCATCGCTATCGAGTACGGTGACGATGTAGTCGCCGGGCGCTAAATTGCTGAAAATATTGCTTGCCTGAAAATCAACTCCGTTCAGGCTATATTGAAAAGCAGGCGTTCCGCCTGCCACGCTGACGCTGATAGAACCGTCGTCGGCGCCAAAACAACGGACGTGGTTGACCACAGCGGCAGAGACGTTGAGCGTATTGACGGCTACCGTGGCGGTAGCTTGTGCGGTGCAGCCATTTGCATCTCGCGCCGTGATGGTGTAGTTTCCGTTGGCGAGGTTACTGAAAATGGGACTTGCCTGAAAATTGACGCCATCGAGGCTGTATTGGAATTCACCAGTTCCTCCACTCGCGCTGGCAGTGATGGTATCTTGGTTGACAATTACCGAAAAGGTAATGGCAGGTGGGTTGGTGACAGTGACCTGATTTGTCGTTATCACCGTACCGGTGCTGTCTTTGACGGTTGCCGTGTAGGTTCCTGCTGCCAAATTGCTGAAGGCGTTGCCACTTTGAAAACTTACCCCATCGAGGCTGTATGTGAAGGGCGAGGTGCCCCCCAAAGCGGCGACGGAAATTTGGGCATTATCGGCGTTGTGGCAATCGATGTCGTGGTCCAAATTTGCGGAAGCGGAAAGCACATTTGGGACAATATTGATTGAGAAAGTAGCTCTGTGCAGCCAGCCATTATTGGTGCCAAACACATCAAAGTCGAAGGCATCGCCAGTGGTCGCCGAACCGTTGTGCTGGTAAGATAGAAGATTGTTATTGATGTCATCCTGCGTGAACGTGTTGCCAATTCCGAGGGGAAGGGCCGTTCCGCTCAAGAACAATGACCCATTTGCCGGAAGGCTTAGCAGGACATATGTAATGGGAGCTAAAGCCTTCAATCCGTCGATTGTTTCGAGGAAAGGTTGGCTGATGATTTCGCTTTGCCCGAAGGGAACGTCGAGGATATTGTTGGTTATCAAATTGGGAGTTGGTGGGGCTGAGCCGCCGCAAAGTTCTAAATCCCAAACATTTACAGCGCCGCCATCCATGTCGAAATTGTCGGTGACGTTGAGGGTCCAATTCCCCATGCTGCTTTCGCCATTAAAAGCAGCCAAAGGTGTGGAAGGTTGAAAAGTCCCTTGGATGGCAGGGGGGGATGTATTGCAGCTATTTTCAAAATCGGCAGCAGTGCTCCCGGCAGCGTCGTCGAAAAGGGCGTCGATATTATCTTCTCCGCAGCCAAAATCCGAAGCGGGCACGCCAGGTCGGTCAAACAAAATGACGGTGGTACCTGAGGGGGACGTGATTTCAACCTGCATATCTCCCACCCAAGTGTGTGAAATAGCTAAGTTGGTATTCACATCCGAAATTGGAAAATCCTCAGCAATGAACATGGTGGCAGGATAGGTTCCCGTTCCACTCGCAGGAATGGCTAAAGGCAGCGTTGCATTGGGAAAAGTGGTGCAGGACACCGCACTGGTTTGGAAAGCTGATTCGTTGGAAAAAGTACCCTGGGCGCAGGAGTTATTTGCCCGCACCCGCCACCAATAAACCATCTCAACAGAAGAAACAGTTGATGGCTGATAAGTATTCGTTGAAACGCTCCCCGATTCGATAATGGAAGAGCCAAAAGCCGGGCCGGTGGCGATTTCCACAAAATAGCTCGAAGCCTGTGGCAGGGCATTCCAGGTCAACAAAGGGTTCAAACTTGTCCCCGTAGCCCCGTCGGCGGGTGCAGAAAGAACCGCCATGGGCGGCGCCCCCGAAACGATATTCAAATCCACATTGACGGAATTGGAAAGGCTTGCCGAGACCGCATTAATGGTGATGGTGTAGTTGCCGGGGGATGCGCTATCTAAATTATTTATCGTCATGGTCACCATTCCGGTGGGCGTAATCGGGTTGGTGTTGAAACTGATGGAAACACCTGCGGGCTGCCCGGAAGTGCTTAAGGTTACGGCCTCGCTGAATCCCGCCAAGGAAGTCAAATCGAGGGTGTAAGTGGCCGTTGTGCCGGCGCAGGCAGTTTGGGAAGTGGGCGAAGCTGTAACGGTAAAAGCAGGTGTTGGTGGCGCTTCAATCGTGAAGTTTTGATTGGAAATATCGAAGAAAACGTTGTCCGAACAAACCACCTGAACGCGCGCCGTTGTCGTCGGATTATTTGGAACAGTGATGTCGAAAGAACCGTTGTTCGGAACGCCGCTGGCGAGCGTTATGGGATAGGTTTGTCCCCCATCGAGGGAGAGAAGAATATCGACATTGGCGCAACTCACCGGTGCCTGATCGGTGTTGGCCACATTCCAACTCACCGTTTGGCGCAACCCGATCGACCAACTAACAGCCGTCGAGTTGGGATTGGTCACAAGGAAGGGGCCGGCAGTTGCCACAAAAGTCAGCGAAACATCCGTCTCATCGGTGCAACCTGCCCCCAAATGATTGTCCCGGACCGTGCAACGGAAATTCATCGAACGGCCGACGGAGGGCAAAACCTCCCAAGTAGGCGTCGCGTTGTTTAGGATGGCGTTGAGGTTGGGAAAGTTTCGCGTGGGTGAAGTAGTCGGGCTGATGGAACGGAAATTCGGGCCACCCGTATTCGTGGCAACCGGTGGTTGGGTACTTATTTCATTATTCATCTGCTCCCAATCGTAGGTCAGCACATCCCCTCCGTCGAGGTCCGTTCCGTTGCAGGTTAGGGAGAAAGGGGTGGAAATGGGGAGGGTGAAACTGTTCATCGAAGTACTGGCAGTTGGTGCATTATTTCCACTTGGTGTGACAACCGGGCAGGTACTGCCACTGCCAAATATTACGTTGGAAGAAATTACGGCAAGGCTGTTCGCATGGAAGTGGTCGTCGCTGTTCGATTGTACATTTTGGGAACCGCAAATGCCGGCATAAGACATGATGGTGGATCCGCTTCCGGGTTCAAAGGCGGTGGCATCATTTCGATTCCCGTTGCAGGAACCGACGCTGCCGTTGAAGGTGTGGTTGGCACCATACTGATGCCCCATTTCATGCGCCACGAAATCGACGTAAAAAGCATCGCCCACCGGATTCGCAAGTCCCGTCACACCGCCTGCTTTATTTCCCGTGCAGGGCACCGCTAGAAAAGCAACGCCTCCGCCGCCGGTGCTGAACACATGTCCGATATCGTAATTGGCAGTTCCAATGACGTTGTCGCAAGTGGTTTGATTTTGGGAAAGCATCGCTCCACCGTCGCTGTTCGTGAAGGGGTCCGTGGTGGCGTCGAGAAAAATTATTTGGTCGGTGTTGGCTACGAGGACCATCGTGACGGCGAGGTCCCGTTCGTAAATACCGTTCACACGGGTCATCGCCGTGTTGTATTCAGCCATGACGCTGGCCACCGTGCCCCCGTGAAATTGGGCGTACTCGCCGGTGCAAGCCAGCGCGAGGCGGTAGGTTCGCAGTTGGCAGTCTCCCGCGATTTTTATTTCTCCGTTTTTTTTGGGAAACTCATTTTGAAAACCCCCTCCTTCCACTTCACAAATAAAGGTGGAACCATCCTTTCTGTGCAGTTCATTTTTGAAATAGCAGATGTAATGTTCGGTGTCTCCCTTTTCGTAGGGGTCAATAAAAAAAACACCTCGATTATCCGAAAGGACCATTGCGTGAAAACCTTTTTGTGTCACATCGAAACGAAGAAAAGCGCTCGGGTCATCGATTCCCTGTCCCGCAAAGGATTGCATCATCGGGTAACGCGCCGACAAGGCAGGTTCCATTATTGGCGCTTCCACGATTTGGAAGTTCTCAAAAGTGCCGTCCGGTAAGGGAAGAGACAAAACGATTTTTTTGGATTTTGCTTTCTCGCTGAAACGTAGGGGCGCTTTTTCGAGAATCCCGTGCAGCATGTTCATATCCAAATACAGCGTTTGGTAAGCATCGGGAATGATTGGGCGGTTTGCATTCTTTTTGGAAAAGGAAGACTCGATTACTTTTTGCCACAATAGATTTCCCGTTTCTTTCTGTCCAAAAAGGGTGAGGGTTGACAATATAAAAAGGAAAGTCAGGACATTGGTCTCATTGATGGTCGTTCGCATGAATTTTCAACTTTGTTCGGTAAAAAAAATGTTTGGGTTAAGGGTGAGGCGTACAATTGCATTTTGCACCTTTTTATTCGGTGAGGGCGTAAAGTTATAAAATTTAGAACAGGTATTTCATTGTTAAAAATAGAGAAATGTCTGCCATTGTTCAGAAGTTTTGCAAATTTAGGCTTGGAATTAAAACCGGGAAAGAAATTATTCAAAATAGGTGGAAGGTCTTATTTTCTAATACCTACTTATGCGTTGACACTTTTTTTAATGTAAAATGTAAAAGTAAATCCAATTTAAAAAATTGAAAATCAATTATTTATGGGTGTCAGTATTTTTACATTTTACATTTGTTATTTTACATTTTGACTTAATAAAGGTCACCTCTTTTTTGCTTTTTGTGAAAAATGACAAATATTTTCACTTAAAATCGAAGTTCGATTACCAAAAGTCCAATCCCAATGTCTATCAACACACCACTCAACACCAGCAAAAGAATTTTAATGGGCCCCGGACCTAGCGATGTCCATCCACGGGTTTTAAAAGCGATGGCAACGCCCCTTGTAGGGCATCTCGACCCCGAATTCGTGGGCATCATGGATGACATAAAACGGATGGTGCAAAAAACTTTGCTTACAGAAAATCACCTCACCTTTGTCGTCTCCGCCCCCGGCAGTGCGGGCATGGAAACCTGTCTCGTCAATCTTCTCGAACCAGGCGATGAAGCTCTGATTGGCATCCACGGCGTTTTCGGCGGTAGGATGGCCGACATAGCTGAACGATGTGGCGCCAAAGTCATCCGCGTCGAGGCCCCCTGGGGCGAAGCTATTGACCCGCAGCAAGTCAAAGAGGCCCTCGAAAAATGCAGTCCCAAACTCGTGGCTATCGTCCATGCAGAGACTTCAACGGGGGTTTTGCAACCTCTGGAAGAAATCAGCGAAATGACGCATGATACCGGCGCTTTGTTCCTTGTGGATGCCGTGACTTCCTATTGCGGCGCTGCCTTGAAAATGGACGAATGGGGCATCGATGCCCTCTATTCGGGTTCGCAAAAGTGCCTGAGTGCGCCTCCGGGTCTGTCGCCGGTTTCCTTTAGCAAGCGGGCGGTGGAAGTACTGGAGCGCCGCAAAACAAAAGTGCAAAGTTGGTTTTTGGACTTGTCCTTGGTGAAAAGCTATTGGGCAGGTGCCAAAAGAACTTATCATCACACCGCCCCGGTTTCGGCCATGTTTGCCATCCGCGAGGCTTTGCAGTTGGTTTTGGAAGAAGGATTGGAAAATCGATGGGACAGGCACCTTCTTAACCACGAATTACTGAAATCCGAGCTACAAGCGATGGGTTTTGAATTTTTGGTAAAAGAGGGCTACCGGCTTCCCATGCTAAATGCCGTAAAAATTCCCGATGGTGTGGACGACCTCCACGTCCGAAAGTCCCTTTTGAACGATTACAATATCGAGATAGGCGGGGGCTTGGGCAAATTTGCCGGAAAGGTTTGGCGCATTGGATTGATGGGGGAAAGTTGTACCCCAAACCACATCAATATGCTGACGGGGGCTCTGAAAGAAATTTTGAGGTGAGTTCTAAAAATCGAAAAAATATGTCTTTCCAAACAAGCCTGCCCGCGGGCGTTTTTGCGGCAAGCCTTACGCCTTTAAAAAAGGATTTGAGTGTTGACAGCGATACTTTGGTAGCCCATTGCAAATGGCTTTTGGCAAACGGCAACGACGGCATCGCCCTTCTAGGAACAACCGGAGAAGCGAACTCCTTTACGGTCGGGGAACGCTTCCATATTTTGGATGCCGTGCTGAAAGGGGGCATACCACCTGAAAAATTGCTCGTTGGAACGGGCTGCTGCGCATTCCCAGACACTCTCGCTTTGACCAAACATGCCGTGTCACAGGGCGTCGGCGGCGTGTTGTTGCTGCCCCCCTTTTACTACAAAGCGGTGACAGATGCAGGGCTGGCAAATTATTTCGAACTCGTCATCAACCAAGTCAATGACCCACGTCTGAAGATTTACCTCTACCACTTTCCCCAATTGGCGCAGGTTTCTTTTTCCACTCCTTTGGTCAAATTGCTGGTAAAAGAATTTCCGGGCATCGTCGTGGGCATGAAAGATTCGAGCGGCGATTGGGTGCATATGCAGGAAATATGCAGGGAGTTGCCGGGCTTCAAGTTGTACGCCGGTACGGAAAAATATCTGCTCGACATTTTGAAAATCGGCGGGGCAGGCTGCATCTCCGCCACCACCAATGCGACCGCCCAACTTGCCCAACAAGTATTCCAAAATTGGCAGTCGGAAAAGGCAGTTGGTTTGCAAGAGCACCTGACCGCGTTGCGCGCTGCTTTTGAGGACTATTCCTTTGTCTCCGTTTTGAAATATCTATTTGCCAAATGGAGTGGAAATTCGGATTGGCTGAACCTCCGCCCGCCCAACTCCCTGCTGCGGGAAGAAGAAGCGGCCGTAGTGACGGAACGATTAATGGCGCTTGGGTTTGATTTGGAATTGGGAAACTGAGACGACGGATTGACGATAGAATTGAACCAATTCTCATGGTAAATGATAAGAAAAAGGATTAGTAACTCCTGTTACCCTCTTGAAACGGACTGCTGAGTGGGATTGACCTTTTTCGTTCTTTTTGTATCAAGACAAAAAGGACAATAAGTTGAAAACCATCGTT
>CAZJYF010000179.1:0-7593 GCA_964549665.1 uncultured Saprospiraceae bacterium | reverse complement strand
GAGGATTTAGAAACTAAAAAAGTTCAAGAACAAGAATCAAATTCAAGTTCAATTTTGAACTTGAATTTGATTCTTGTTCTTGAACTTAAACCTCCTTCGGAGGAAAAAACGAGGTCGAAAATTTATCGACATCATGTTGGTTTCAAATTGCACCTAAGCGCCTAAATTAGAAAAAGAATGATGACGAAAGCATTTGAAATAAAGACGGCCAAGCGTTTGGGTGAGGTTCGGGAGTACTATTTTTCGCGAAAGCTGAAAGAAATTGCGGCTTTGCGGAAAGAGGGGAAGGAGGTGTTGAATCTCGGTATCGGTAGCCCTGATTTGCCGCCGGGGGAGGAGGTCGTCGGGGAGTTGATTGCCGAAAGCCAAAAACCCGGCAACCACGCGTACCAAAGCTATTCCGGAATCCCCGAATTGCGCAAAGCTTTTGCAGATTGGTATCGAAACTGGTTTGGAGTGGAGTTGGATTTTGAGGGGGAGATTTTACCCCTGATTGGCTCCAAAGAGGGCATCATGCATATAGCGATGACCTACTTGGATGAAGGAGATGAGGTTTTGGTCCCAAACCCCGGCTACCCGGCTTACCGGGCGGTTTCCAAATTGGCCGGGGCAAGGGTTGTAGAGTACTTGTTGGCGGAAGAACGGTCCTGGCTGCCTGACTTGGAAGCCCTGGAAAAGCGGGATTTGACGAAAGTGAAGATCATGTGGGTGAATTACCCGAACATGCCGACGGGGGCTGTTGCCTCCAAAACGTTTTTTGAAGAATTGGTCGCTTTCGCTAAAAAGCATCACATTTTGGTGGTCAATGACAACCCGTATAGTTTCATTTTGAATGCTTCACAGCGGAGTATTCTGGCGGTGGAAGGAGCTAGAGAAGTCGCACTGGAACTGAACTCCCTGAGCAAATCGCACAATATGGCAGGCTGGAGAATTGGCATGTTGGCGGGGAAAAGCAGTTTCATCAGCGATGTCCTTCGATTCAAGAGCAACATGGATTCGGGCATGTTCAAGCCCCTCCAACTAGCTGCGGTAAAAGCGCTGCAAAATCCGCTGGAATGGTACGAAAACTTAAATTCAGAATACCGCAAACGCCGGGAAAAAGTCTGGAATTTGATGGATTTGCTGGGATGCCAATACGACCGGCAAAGCGTCGGCATGTTTGTTTGGGGAAAAATTCCGTCACACTATCGAGACGGCTTTCAATTGTCAGACGAGGTGTTGCGGAAGGCAGAGGTCTTCCTCACGCCGGGTGGCATATTCGGTTCGCAAGGGGAGCGATACATACGGATAGCTTTGTGTAGCAAGGTGGACGTTTTTGAAAAATCCATTTTGAGGATTGATAAAATAGGCGATTTTTAAAGTTGTTCGAGAATAAGGTATCGGATACTTTCAAAGTATCCGATACCTTGAATTTCAAAATAGCCGGCACTTTCGAAGCGGTTTCAACCCCATGTGTCAAAGGATTGAAACCCCTTGGAAGGAAAGGGGCGATTTAATTGAATAGTGGCAGATAGAAGGCATTTTCTAATTGCCTTCTATCTATGTTCAACACTCTTGTTTCTTGATGAAAATTCGATATTCCCAATGAAAGTAGCAATAGTTGGCATAGGACATATTGGTGGTTCAATGGCCATTAGCCTGAAGGAAAATGGCTTTGCCAAAACGATAATCGGGGTAGATGCCTTCCGGGAAAGCGAAGACAAAGCGCTTCGCCGCCGGATCATTGACGAGGCCTTGGCTTTGGATGCCGCTATCGGCAAAGCAGATGTGGTCATTCTTTCCACTCCGATGGATGTGATGCTGGATTTGTTGCCAAAAATATTGGACCGGGTGACCAAGCAAGTGGTTTTGGATGTGGGTTCTACTAAAGAATTGCTTCTTAAAAGTGTGAAAGACCACCCCAATCGCAGAAATTACGTGGCCACCCATCCGATGGCTGGAACGGAAAATTCGGGTATCGAGGCTGCCATTCCAAATTTGTTCGACCACAAATACACGGTGTTTTGCGATGTGGAAGACAGCGCTAAGGAAGCGAAAAAGGTGGTGGAACGACTATATCTTTCCATGAACATGAAGCCCGTTTTTTTGAGTGCCAAAGAGAACGATGTCCATTCCGCTTACGTCTCTCATATTTCCCACATCAGTTCCTTTGCGCTGGCTTTGACCGTATTGGAAAAGGAAAGAGACGAAGAACGCATTTTTGAATTGGCCAGCAGCGGCTTCGGTTCCACGGTGCGCTTGGCGAAGAGTTCGCCCGACATGTGGATCCCGATTTTCCGACAAAACCGGGACAATCTGCTCGATGTTTTGGACGAGCACATCAATACCCTGGCAAGATTCCGAAGTCTGTTGATTAAAAAAGATTTTGACACCTTTTATAAACTTATCGAAGAAGCAAATGTGATTCGTAAAATTTTGCGGTAATCGCATCTTTTAAAAGAAAAAAAATTATTGCCATGCAACTAAAAGCAGTTTTTGAAACAAAGAAGCGACCCATCATCATCGCCGGCCCTTGTAGCGCCGAAACGGAGGAACAGGTGTTGGAGGCGGCCAGGGCATTGGCCGACCAGAAAATCGACCTTTTCCGCGCCGGGATTTGGAAACCCCGCACTCGTCCCAATGCCTTTGAGGGCAAGGGTACACTTGGTCTGAAATGGTTGAAGAAAGTGAAGGAGGAAACCGGGCTGAAGGTCACTACGGAAGTGGCGAACACACAGCACGTTTTCGAAGCTTTGAAACACGGAGTAGATGTTTTTTGGCTGGGGGCACGAACGACGGTGAACCCCTTTTCTGTACAGGAGGTGGCCGATGCTTTGGAGGGGGTAGATGTTCCTGTTTTGATAAAAAACCCAATCAACCCGGACCTGAACTTGTGGTTGGGAGCTATCGAACGCATCTACAAGGCTGGCATCACGCGAATTGGAGTCATCCACCGCGGCTTTTCCTATCATGGCGACATGAAATATCGAAACGCACCGCGCTGGCAAATACCTATCGAATTGAAACGCCAGTTCCCCGACCTTCAAATCATCTGTGACAACAGCCACATCAGCGGAAACAGGGAGCTGCTCGCCGAAGTTGCCCAAAGAGCGCTGGATTTGAACTATGATGGTATCATGACCGAAGTTCAT
The DNA here is from genome assembly GCA_964549665.1 of uncultured Saprospiraceae bacterium. GTDB lineage: Bacteria > Bacteroidota > Bacteroidia > Chitinophagales > Saprospiraceae > CAZJYF01. The sequence goes on along the minus strand of CAZJYF010000179.1, from coordinate 4,462 downwards.
CCCCAACCGGACCAAGCCTGGAGCGATGCCAAACAGCAAATCACCCCTTTTCAATTCAAGGAATTGGTTGACCACCTCGTCGTGCGGGAACCAAACACGGACGACAAAAATTTTCTGGAAACACTCGACCATTGTCGCCACGAAATTGATGAAATCGATGAAGAATTGATGAATCTGTTGGGAGCCCGGATGAAGCTTTCAGACAGCATTGGCAAATACAAAAAACGAAATAATATCGCCATCCTCCAATCCAGTCGATGGAATGCCATTTTGGAAAAAGCCATCGCAAAAGGCACTTCCCTTGGACTGAGCGAAGAATTTGTTTCGGTGTTTCTGAAAGCCATCCATCAGGAATCGATTAACCATCAGGCGAAGGTGATGAACGAAGAAAAAGTGGCGATTTAGAATTCCTAAATAAACGGGTAAAAATTGTTGGGTTCGAGAATTGCCAAACTATTGGGCTTTTGATGTAATTTTTTTTGCAAAAAATTGGCAGTAAGTATTTTTTTTTTCATATTAGCATTTCCAAAATTTCCATTGAGAACACTTTTGTTCAAATCTTATAATTTTTACACAAAACAGAAGGACCATGCTAATACTTTACATTGCCCTAGGTGCCTTCATAATAGGAGGTGGAATCGTTATCATCTCCAATTTCACGGCATCAAAAACCGGGCGGTTTTAAGCAAAGCCATTTGCTTAATCATTCATTCACCTTACAAATTTAATCCCACAATATTGATACTCTATTATTTCTCTAGTTTCGCTTGAGATAAGCGTTTTGTATGGTTTTGGTTTTTTAGTTTAAAGCCAAGAAGGTATGGGGTATTGATCAAAACCTTAATTAGGTTACAGTTTTTAAATCTCGCTTCAAATATTTGACGCTCTTACTTGGGACCTAAGTATTTTCATGTTTAAGGTTTGCTGGCCTTGAGTAATTCGTTGACCCGGTCTTCTTTTTAAAAGAAATTTTTTCTTCTTTATTCTTAAGTTGTCAATTTCCCTTTGCCACGGAAGCCACAGTGTTTTGCAAAACTCTGCTGGGAAATTCCCGATGATTTCATAGAATCATTTTGCCAAACAGAATTCTTTTTATAAGGAAATAAGGGTTTTGGTCTTCCAATGACCTTATTCGGAAATGGGTTTGCAGGTATCTCCAACCCCCCAAAAAAATTTCTCGCAATATCTTTTGGACTGAAATGTAATACATGAATAATAAAAACATATAAAAACTTGGCAAGATAATTGATATGATAAGATTTATTGTAATATGTAGTTTCACTACTAACCCACACCTAAGTAAGAACCCAACTTTTATCCCATGTAGCATATTAATATAATATGCTTTGTCAGGTTTACTATTTCTGGAAGGCATCCCTCTTTTGGGGATAGTTTTTTGGCAAAACTATTGAAACATGGGGTCGTTCGAGTATTTTAAGAAAAGTTCACCGAATCCCCCTCCAACAAATTGTAATCTCCCCTTGTAAAGACGGACTTTTTTTAAAATCTCAAAATCGATTTAAACCATGTTGATTCTTTATTACGCACTTGGGGCGTTCCTTTTAGGAGGTGGAGCTATTTCACTAGCCAATTTAGTTGCAGAAAAAGCAGGCCGGAGAATCCAGAAAGTTAAATAATTTGCTCAGGTCTTCTTTTCCCTTTGTTGCTACAAATTAGCAGTCTTCCTACACTGCCATAATCCTCCATCGTCTTTGAAACCTATGGTTATTAGGTGAAGTGGGGATGTTGTGGTTTGATAGTGTATCTATCGGGTAACCCGACCTCACCTGCGTCTGCCTTGACGGATAATTGCGATGCACTTCAATTCGACTACCCTCTGGCAAAAGTTGCCGGGAGAAATAATTTTTAAAAGTATATTGTTTATTAACCAAATAGACCTTATTTTTGCCATCACACCTCCTGAATTCGCAAATTTCTCTTTCTCAGGTTACGTAAAATCCATTCCATTCACCTTTGGGAATTAAATCTCAGAATCCGGTTTTTTGGCGGGGTGTTCGCTCTAAACTATTCGGATAGATATCGGCCAAAGATAAAAAGATACTATATTAAAGGCTGGCGGATAACCCCATCCTTTAGAGTAGGTTTAAATTATAATCCAGTTAACAGTTGCGATCATGAACAAGATTGTCGTTACCGCATTCCTTTTGTCTATTTTTTTATATACGTGTACTTCCGACCACCTTCCGAATCCGCTCGATTCCAAATTGAAAAGAGTCCTTAACGGTATTTCTCCCTCGGGCAATTACGAATCGTACATACTTCCTGAAAGCGATGATTATGCTGGCATTCCGCAGGACCCGAGTAATCCTTTGACAAAAGAAAAGGTGGAATTGGGAAAACTGCTTTTCTATGAAACCGGTCTCGCTTTAGCTCCCGTCTATGAGGAAAGCAAAAAGACCTATTCATGTTCCACCTGCCATGTTCCATCTGCAGGCTTTTTGCCTGGACGTGTGCAGGGCATAGCAGAGGGAGGTATTGGATTCGGTGAACATGGAGAACGCCGAACTATGTCGGGGCATTATGTTGAGAAGGAGTTAGATGTTCAGGAAGTCCGGGCGGCAAGCATAATGAATGTGGCCTTTGTGACCAACACAACCTGGAACGGGCAATTTGGAAGCAACAACGTCAATGAAGGCACGGAAGAACTTTGGCATAACGACCCTTTTACGGAAATTAACTTTCGTGGATACTACGGTTTAGAAAGTCAAGCGATAGAAGGGTTTACCCTGCACCGGATGCTTCTTAATTCGGAGGTTTTGGACACCTTTGGGTACCGGAAGATGTTCGATGCCGCTTTTCCCGATTTCCCGGTAGAAGAGCGCTATACCGAAACGACCGGTGCCTTTGCCATATCCGCTTATTTGCGTTCCTTATTGGCAAATAGAGCGCCTTTTCAAATGTGGCTAAAAGGGGATGAACTGGCGATGGATGATCAGCAAAAAAGAGGCGCTTTATTGTTTTTTGGTAAGGCAGGTTGTTTTCGTTGCCACAAAGGACCTGCTTTAAACAATCCGGATCTTTTTTACGCCATCGGGGTAAAAGACCTTCACCAAACCGGAGAATCATTCAATCCCTCCCCAGAAGGAAAAAGAAATTTTGGCAGGGGGGGCTTTACGAGAAAAGCCGAAGACCTCTACAAATTTAAAATACCCCAATTGTACAATTTGAAACACACGCCCTGCTACTTTCATGGAAGCAGCAAGCGTTCTTTGCGATCGGTAGTTAATTACTTCAATGAAGCAATTCCAGAGAATGAGAATGTACCGAAAGAACAAATAGCTCCACAGTTCCGCCCACTTCATTTAACTGAAAAAGAAATCGAAGACCTGGTTGTCTTTTTAGGCGATGCTTTGTACGACCACGACTATCAACGCTACGTGCCTGATCAAGTGCTTTCCGGATATTGCTTCCCTAATAATGACGTGGCGTCGAGGTTTGATTTGGGGTGTGACTAAACTGCTGTACCAACTTTAAAACTTCCGCCGCACAACCCCAGGAAACAGTAAAGCCTGAGCCTCCATGACCATAATTGTGGATTACATCCGAGTCCACTTCTTTTTCCAATCGGATGGTCGGTCTCCCCGGTCGCAAGCCTACCTCTGAGCCAATAATCTTCACATCTGACAAGCTAGGTTGCAAGTGGGTACATTTTTTTAAGATGGAATCGGTGGTCTCTTTTTGGGGTACTAAACTTCCTTTCCCTTCTTCGGCTGTTCCTCCCAAAATGACACAATCTGCTCTTGGGATGATGTAGGCCAGCGCATTGGGTCCATCATCGTCGGCGCAAGCCAACACACCCTCCAATGGTTCTGTTTTAACAATTTGACCTCGAATGGGATAGAGTGTTTTGTCGCCAACTAACTCCCTGGAGTCCAGTCCCGTACAATTTATGGCTAACGAATTTGGCTGTGCAATCTCCTCCAGTTTTTGGACTTGTTGAAGGCTAAGGGTTCCGCCATTCGATTGGAAGGTTTTTAAAAGATACGCCAGATAAATAGGCGTTTCGATTAGTGGAACGAGAGCGATATTTCCAAAAGAATACCCCTGAGGCAATTCGTTCGCACCCGCCTTTCGCCATGCCCCTTCTGGTAAGGCATCAACCCATTTCGGCTGCCTGTCATCCTGTGCCAATTCGAGAAAATCAATCAGCGAAACCCCCGTTGTTGATTTGTTTGCCAGTGCTTTAAAAACCTTATAGGAAACTTTACTCCAGTGATTGACTTTGCTAAGGGGTTTGGCTTTGAAAGGAAACCAAATGGCTGCCGCCCTGGCTGAAGTGGTCTGATTTGGCAATGCTTTGGTGAGGATAGAGACTTCATAACCCGCCTCCTGCAATTGAATGGCTGTGGTCAGACCAATGACACCACTCCCGATGACGGTAATTTTTTTCATGTGACAAAGCTACAATTCCATTTTGTTCCAAACCGGAACGTCTTGTTTC
>CAZJYF010000178.1:0-7596 GCA_964549665.1 uncultured Saprospiraceae bacterium | reverse complement strand
AAAAAGGTCTGTTTTCCATTTTTAAAAGCAATGCCAAAATTTTCCAAAGGAAGTTCCAAAATTTTCCAAATCGCCAGGAGGGGAACGATGCCGAAGAAAAAAACGCCGCACATCCGTTGAAAATAAATGCGGCGAATTTTTGAGGTTTCCAAACCCCATTTTATTTCAAAGAAGGCTTTTATTTTTTTTGATTGAGAAATATAATAATACAAACTGAAACCGATGGAACTGATGGCAAGGGCTAGAATGGGTTCCGATAAGTCAGGGTGCCAAATAAAGATGGAATTCATAACTCTGTGGTGTTAAACGGGCAATGCAGGTTGTTCTCGTGGGCGCCGAGGAAATAGTAGGTTCGGATTGCAATTCCTCACCATCTGGGATTCATAATTCCGTAGCGTTAAACTAGTATTGTCGGTAATGCTCCCCTTCGATAAGGGAAGGGCAAGCCTTGATGCAAAATCCTCATCAGGAGAAAAAGGAACTATTTCGACAATTTTTTAGTAAAGGCCCGCCTACGTTTGTAAACATCAAATTTATAATCCTTCCAAAGAGTCAGCACCTGGGCGTTGTTTTCCAGCATCGGATTTACGAGGATTCGATTGATGCCTGCCCGAATGAAGGAAGTTTCTATTTCGTTGAATATCAAAGCATTAACCCCTTTATTCCGCCACGAGGATTTCACACCAATTAAAACTAAATCCAAGGTGTCGTTGAACGTTCTGGCGTAAAGTAAATGAAAAATTCCGAAGGGGAACAACTTGCCGCCTGCCCTTTGCATGGCTTTTGACAGCGAGGGCATGGTTATTCCAAAACCGATCATTTCATCTTCTTTATCCAGCACGATGCAAACAAAATCCTTGCGGATGAAAGGAAGGTATTGGCTCATATAGACCTCAATTTGCGATTCCGTCAAAGGCACAAAGCCGTGGAGGTCTTTGTAGGTATCCACCAGGAGGTCAAAAAGTTTTCGGATGTATTTTTTCAGTTCTTTCCGGTTGCGAACGCGCAACACCCGCAAGCCATATCGCTTCTGAAAGGTTTTGACAAAGCGTTGCAGGCGTTCCGGAACTTTTTTGGGCGCTACAATATCGACTTCCACCCAATCCACCTCTTTTTCAAAACCGAGCTTTTCCATGTGCCGGGGATAATAATCGTAATTATAGAGCGTGGCAATGGTTCCCAGGGATTCAAAACCTTTCACCAGCATTCCTGATTTGTCGAGGTTGGTGAAGCCGTAAGGTCCTTTCAAAGTTTCCATGCCTTTTTCGAGGGCCCATTTTTCAATGGCGAAAAACAAAGCATGGCAAACTTTCACATCATCGATGAAATCCAACCAACCAAAGCGGGCGTGTTTTGCCTGTAGTTTCTCAAGCTCCAAATAATTGATTATGCAGGCAATTCTGCCAACAACTTTTTTTCCCCGAAAGGCAAGCATCAATAAAGCCTCTGAATGGTCGAAAGCCGGATTGCGTTTTTTGTCAAGTAGGAACAACTCCATCCCTTTGATGGGGGGAATCCAATGTGGGTTGTCTTTATAGAGGGTAAATGGAAAATTGACAAATTGATTTAATTGGTCGTTCGTTTGTACCTCCCGAAGTTCAATATTCATAATTTGAATCATGGTTTTAGGCGTTCTTCCTTCGACTATTATCGGCATTCATTGTGAAGAAGCAACAAAAAAACTTTATTTTGCGCCCAAATTAACAAAGATTAGGAAGTAAAAATAGTCATTAGTTATCAATGGTCATTGGTCATCGTTACAATTAATTGAAAATTAGCACATCCTTATGTATGGTTTATAAAAATGGCAAATGGCGATTAATTGAACTCAATTCCTTAATAATTTCAGATATTTGCAGTTTGAATATTTTAGCAAAGAATAGGAGTCACCTAATTGAGGGCAAATAAACAGAATTTTTTTTAATCAAAACAGTTTGCAACTATTTCAAGATTGAAATGACGGGAGGTAAAGAGGGCAAAAATTATATTCCGCGAAGGTAAACCTTCTAATTTCACTGGCGCCAAAATAATTGCAATAGTTTGTTAGCAAGGGAGGAAAATAACAAAATGAAAAATCCAATCATAAGCGGCATTCAGCAAATGGGAGTAGGAATTCCCGATGTTTACGGGGCCTGGGAATGGTATCGAAAGTATTTTGGAATTGATATTCCCCTTCTCGACGAAGTTGGAGAAGCTAGTTTAATGCTCCCCTACACGGGGGGCAAAGCAAGAAAACGCCACGCCGTCTTAGCCTTCAATATTCAGGGCGGAGGGGGTTTGGAAATATGGCAATACAAAGAACGGACACCCCAATCTCCTGATTTTGAAGTCCAGCTCGGCGATTTCGGCATTTTTGCCGCCAAAATTAAAAGCAGGGATGTTAAGGCAACCTACGAACTGTTCAAAAAAAATCAACTCAATATCCGGGGCGAACTATCTAAAACCCCCGAGGGAAAGGAACATTTCTTTGTCAACGACCCCTTTGGCAATCTTTTTGAGATTGTTTCCGGCAATTCCTGGTTTCACCTGAACGGTCATCTTACAGGCGGCATTTACGGCGCTGTTTTGGGCGTTTCGGATATTGAAGTTGCCTGTCATTTTTACAAAACCATTTTGGGCTACGATGAAATTGTTTATCATGAAATGGGACAATTTGAAGACTTTCACCCGCTTAATGGAGGAAAACACGAATTTCGTCGCCTCGTGCTGAAACACAGCGAAGACAGGAAAGGCTGCTTCAGCCGCTTGCTGGGGCCTAGCGAATTGGAACTCATCGAAGTGCAAGATCGAAAGCCGGAGAAAATTTTCAAAAACCGCCTTTGGGGAGACCTAGGGTTCATCCATTTGTCTTTCGATATTCGAGGGATGGAAAGCATGCGCCACCTTTGCGAATCTCATGGTCATCCGTTTACCGTGGACAGCAGAGACACTTTTGACATGGGGCAAGCTGCGGGCCATTTTTCCTATATCGAAGACCCGGATGGTACGCTTATCGAATTTGTGGAAACCCACAAAGTGCCTATCGTGAAAAAACTGAACCTCTACCTGAATTTAAGGAAACGACCGCCGGAGAAACCATTGCCCAATTGGATGGTTCGTTCCCTCGCTTTTAACAGGGTAAAAGACTGATTTTTTCAGTTTAGAAAAAAGGGTTCGTGGCTGTTGAGTAGCATCCGCCTCTTCGCTGATGTTTTTATAAAGTCACCATCATGTCGAGAAAAAAACATCTCAATCGCAAAAAAAACACCCCTAAAATAAATCCTTCCGCCAAATCATTACACCGGAAGCCAGCCCTGCGAAACACACTCCCACTTAAATTCAACTTACTGATAGCCAGCCTTTTGGCTATCCTGGCGATGGCATTATTCGCCAGGAGTTATCAGTACGATTTTGTGTATGACGACGATGCGGTAATAAAGAATAACCGCTATGTTCAAAATGGTCTGGATGGCTTGAAGGATATTTGGACGACGAGTTATTTTGACGGCTTCAACAAAAATCTTCGGGTCAACGCTTTTCGCCCCGTACCCTTGTCAACTTTTGCGTTGGAATATGGACAATTCGGTCTTAACGCCTCCGTCAACCATATTTCGAACATCCTGCTTTACGGGTTGACGGCTTTTTTCCTCTTCCTTTTTTTGGCTTCCCTACTGCGGCAGCATCATTTCATTCTGCCCCTGATGGCGACCCTCTTTTTTATTGTACATCCTCTGCATGTGGAAGTCGTTGCCAATATAAAAAGCAGGGACGAATTGTTGGCTTTTTTGAATTTCGCCGTAGCTGCCTGGCTGTTGTTGAACTATTTGGACTACCGAAAAATTTGGATTTTGTTCCTTTCCCTGGCATTCTATACAATTTCACTTTTTTCAAAAGAATCCGCCGTTACCACCATCGCCATATTGCCCTCGATGCTTTACTTTTTCAGAAAAATGCCGGTAAAAAAAATCGCCATTTTTACCGGCATCTATCTGTTGCCTGTGATCCTCTTTTTGATTGCGAGACGACTGGTCATCGGCCCGGCTAGTTCCACACATCAACTGACTTATCTCGACAATTCGCTATTAGCAGCGAATGGGATTTCCGAACGAATAGCTTCCACCTTTTTATCGTCGGGAAATTATTTGTTAAAGACAATTTTTCCCGATCCCCTCATCAGCGATTACTCCTTCAGCACCCTGCCCATTGTCGGTTGGGACGACTACCGGGTTTACCTGTCTTTGCTGTCTTTTGCTGCTTTGATTTATTTTTTTTTCAGGGGATTGCGCAGCAAAAAAGTCTTTTCCTTTGCCATCTTGCACTTCCTCCTCACGGTTTCGATATTCTTGAGCATCCTGTTTCCCGGATTCAGCGTTTACAACGACCGCTTTTTATACAGCCCCGTTTTGGGGATTTGCCTGCTTATCAGCTGGGGCATTTTTCAATTAGTGAAAACCAAAAAAGAGAACAGGATAATAAAGGGCTTCGCTCCTTTTGTAAAAGCCAACCCCATTCCGTTGACAATAATAGTTTTGCTCAGTTGTTCCGCCATTCTCAAATTGGAAAATCGCCTGCCGGATTGGAAAGACCGTTACGTTTTGTTTGAAAAAGACGTGAAACTCGTTCCCCAAAATGCTCGTATGCTAAAAAATTACGGTGGTTCGCTTGCCCGACTTGCCATTAAAAATCAAACTTCTGACCCCGAGTTGGCGAAAAAATACGCCAGCAAAGCGGTGGAAGAATTGAAGACCTCTCTGTCCATTTACAATCGGATATCCACCGGGCATATACATCTGGGCATAGCCTACACGGTCTTGGGGCAATATACCGAGGCAGAGAAAGCCTTCAAGGATGCCCTCTCCATCGACTCGGGAAGCCATTATGCCAAAGTTAACCTCGCCAATGTGTACTACCGCACTGGGCGCTTTCAGGAGGCCATAAATTTACTGGAAGGCATGCTTGGAAAAAATTTCACAAAAAATGAATACTACCTTCTTTATTTGGCTTATCAAAAATTGGGGGACACTCAAAATGCGGAGAAATACCGCAAACTTTCCGGCCGATAGGGGAGGGTTTTCTGGGGTTCATCTTAAGGGGTCTGGCTGCGAGGTCACTCCAAGAATTGCGACAATGAAAAGATAATATCACAGTTTCCTCATCATATTATCTGCCTGTGAGGATATGAAATCCAAACCTAATATTCGAAATAGGGCAAAAAAAAGCGATTGCTTGCAGTTTGCAAGCAATCGCTTTTTTATTCGGACTGTCCCAAAGATTTTATTCGAGTTTGAATCGAACGGGCAGGTTGAACTGTACCCGAACGGAACGACCCCGCTGCTTTCCGGGATTCCATCTTGGCATTTGATTTACGATACGCAGGGCTTCGGCTCCACACTGGGCCCCAATATCCCGAACAACTTCGGAAGCGGTTATGCTGCCGTCCTTTTCCACAACGAAGCGGATAACGACCATCCCTTCCACCCCGTTTTCACGGGCGATAGGCGGATATTTAATATTTTTGTAAATGAACTGCAGCATCTTGGTGTCTGCGCATTTCTTGCGCTCTGCCTTATCACTGACGTTTTCACAGCCTGGGAAAGTAGGCATTTCTTCAACTACCCTAAATATCTCCTCCACTTTGGGCTCAGGTGGTGGGGGTGGTGGAGGGGGGGGCGGGGCAATTACCGGGTCCGGACGTTCGATGACCGTTTCTTCTTCAATACTTTGGTCCTCGAACTCGACGACTTCTTCCTCATCAATTTCTTCTTCCGGCACCTCCTCGATTACAGGGGGCGGAGGTGGAGGTGGAGGTGGAGGTGGTTCTTTTGTACGAGGAGGTTCTACTTCGATTTCTTCTTCGAGGTCTTCGAGATATTGTCCCACGTCAATCTGTTTTTCATATTGCGTCCAACTAAATGCAAGCACCATTAATCCGACCGCAACGAGTAAACCGAGGTTTAGAAAGGTACCGCTGAGACTGAAAACATCCACCTCATGGTACTTATTCCTACCTTGTACGGCTAAACCGGAAACATCGTCATGGTGCTTTTGAGTTAATCCACTTTCAGCCCTTTTTTTGAATACGCTTCTCATAACCAAAATTAATCCGATAATAGCTGCGATGACTGCTAAAATGGAAACGATGAGGGCGGTCCCCGTTATTGAAAAATCTGCACCCATTACTTTGAATTTTAAATTGGTTCAACTAGAAGTTTTGATGAGAAAAATTTTCAATTTTGTTTTTTTCATAAACTCCTACGCATGGAATGGAATTTCCTGATAGGTCGTAATAAACTCCTAATTGCCCCTTTTAATTAAAAAAATATTTAAATAAATAATAACCTGCAATTGAACCGATAATATTAGCAATAATGTCCCAAAATTCAAAAAATCGGTTGGGTAAAAAATAAAATTGTACAATTTCCAACATTGCACCATAGATTGAACTGATGGCAACTACCAACAACATCGTCCTGTCAGTCAGTAGTTCATTCTTACGCAAAGCTCTCAAAATCAACCAAGTAAGAATGGCGTAAGAAAGCCCGTGACCCAGTTTGTCGGGCGAAACGGCTTCGATTTCAGGAAGTTGAACTCCAGAACTGACCGAAAGGGCAAAAATAATTAGAGCCCAAATCAGGGCGGGAATGAAGTTGGTCAAAATGCTTAAATTCTTTTTCCAACGCTGAATATCAATCAACTACTCCGACAGATGCCCAGTGGTTAATTTTTGGTGTGACGGATTAAAATTTTTAAAAATACGCTGGTGTTTGCTCACCCGACCATTTGCCCGTATTCCTCGGGGCCCATTAATTCTGCCAATTCATCCTCGTTGGCCAACTCGATTTTAATTATCCAGCCTTTTCCATATGGGTCGGAATTGATTAAGGTGGGGTCATCTCCTCCGCCTTCATCCAAAGAAGGGTTAAATTCCAAAACTTTTCCCGCAACAGGCATAAACAAATCGGAGGTCGTTTTTACCGCCTCCACGGTTCCAAATATTTCGCCTTTGCCAAGTTGTTCTCCTACCGCATCTACTTCGACGTAAACTAATTCACCCAATTCACTTTGCGCAAAATCGGTGATACCAACAAATGCAAAACTTCCTCCTTCCACTCGCAGCCATTCGTGCTCTTTGGTGTATTTTAAATTCGATGGAAACTCCATGATTACAGATTATTTGAAAAAAAAATTACTTCATCAAAGTGGCCGCCCAAAAATAATCGAATTTCTGAACCTTTTATAATTAATGATCGTCACGCTTAAAATTTTGAACTTGGAAGAGGATTTTTTCTGACATAATTCCTGGTAAACACTGTTTTCCCAGGTCGGTTTTAAAATCAAATTTGAATCACATAAAAATTTGATCCTCAAAAACCTACCAAGCTACTTTTCTGGAATTCGACCACAAAAAGAAGCCCGCTGTTGAATGAATATTCAGCAGCGGGTAATATTTTTTTGTAAAACTATATTCAAGGAAATTCAAAACAATAATTCCTGAAAGGAACGCCCAAAAAACCGGGCTTACATTCAAGTTGGGTAAGCCCGGCTAAAACACGCTCTCTCTATTTATCTGTGCAAGATAAACTTTTTTGTCAAAATTGTATCTTCGGCTGGCAATTT
>CAZJYF010000177.1:0-7600 GCA_964549665.1 uncultured Saprospiraceae bacterium | reverse complement strand
AATGCTGATTCGCTTTTTGAAAAACTTCAACAGGACTTTTCCGTTGAACCGCCGCTAGTGCAAGATAAAAGCACACTAATTGTAACAATTGATGGTGTCAAAGTAGATTTCATCCGATTTCGATATTCTTTCAATAAACCTATCCTGGAAATGGATGGATTGAGATTGGTAGATTTAGAAGATATAGCACCAATGAAATTGGATGCCATTACGGGCAGGGGAAGGAAAAAGGATTTTTACGACCTGTTTTTTCTTTTAGAGAAATTTACGCTTCCACAGATGCTTTCTGGTTATGACTCTATGTTTCACCATGAAACAATTTTTCACGTTTGGAAAAGCTTGACCTATTTCCAAGATGCAGAAAAAGATGCCGACCCTTTCGTGTTCGATAAAACCGTGACTTGGAATACCGTCATGAAAACGATAGAAGCGGCCGTTCGGCAATTGAAATGACCGGTTCTACTATTTTGGATATTTTTTTCCAAGTCCTTTGCCATTCTCGAACAAAGAGGAGTAACTTTCCGGCTTTTTATGAAACAACTCAACATCGTCGATTTTTTTTCGGGGAAGGAAGGGCGCGTTCTATTGGATGTGCGGACGCCCGCCGAGTATGCCAAGGGGCATATTCCCGGCGCGCGGAATTTGCCTTTGTTTTCCAATGAAGAAAGGGCGGTGGTGGGCACCATTTACAAGCAGGAAAACCCCGACCGCGCTTTTCAGCGGGGACTGGATTTTGCCGGTGCAAAAATGAGTTGGTATGTGGAAGAAGCCCAACGGCTTGCGCCCGACAGGAAAGTCGTCATTCATTGCTGGCGGGGGGGCAAGAGAAGCAGCAGCATCGGGTGGTTGTTGGGCTTTGCGGGCTTTGAGGTGGAGGTGCTGGAGGGAGGATACAAAGCTTATCGACGCTTCATTTTGCACGAATTGGAAATGCGCGAGGCCCGCCTGCTAATTTTAGGAGGGAGAACGGGTAGCGGCAAAACAGAAATTTTGAATCAACTCGCTTCATTGGGCGAACAAATCATTGATTTGGAAGGACTTGCACATCACAAAGGCTCCGCTTTCGGCGACTTGGGGCAGGCGCCTCAACCAAGCGTTGAGCAGTTTGAAAACAACCTCTTTGACGCGTTCCATCATTTGAAACCAAACAAAAGAATTTGGTTGGAAAATGAAAGCCAAAGCATTGGGCATGTCTTTCTTCCGGCCGGTTTTTGGAAGAAAATGCGGGCAGCCCCACTCATTCATTTAAAAGTTCCCTTTGAAAACAGAGTCCAAAAACTGGTCTGCGAATATGGAAAATTTTCCTCGGAACAATTGCAGGCAGCTTTTGAGAAAATAAAAAAACGCCTGGGCGGTCAGCATCTGAAAACGGCGATCGAGGCTTTGAAAATTAAGGACATTGACACCGCCGCAGCCATTGCCTTGAACTACTACGACAAATCCTACGACCACGCCACATCCAAAGGTCAATTTTGTAAAAAACTGACTTTCGCAACAGGGGAAAAGGACGCTTGTGAAATAGCAAAAAAATTAATAAAATTAACAGATGAACACCACTTTTAAACTCACGCAGTACAGCCACGGGGCAGGCTGCGGTTGCAAAATTTCTCCGAAGGTGTTGGACAATATCTTGAAGCAGCATTCCGAAAAACGCAGCTTCCCCAACCTCCTCGTGGGAAATGAAAACCGCGACGACGCAGCGGTATTCGACCTCGGTGACGGCACGGCTCTCATCAGCACCACCGACTTTTTCATGCCCATCGTGGATGATGCCGAAGATTTCGGCCGCATTGCTTCGGTGAATGCCATCAGCGATATTTATGCGATGGGCGGAACCCCCCTTTTGGCCATTGCCATCCTGGGCTGGCCAATTGACCAACTACCGCCGGAAGTAGCTAACAAAGTCGTTGAAGGCAGCCGGAAAGCTTGTGCTACGGCTGGCATTCCGGTGGCGGGCGGGCACAGCATCGACAGTCCGGAACCGATTTTTGGGTTGGCGGTCACCGGCAGAGTGGCCTTGGAAAATCTCAAAAAAAATGATTCGGCAACAGAAGGCTGTCGCCTTTTTCTCACCAAACCCATCGGCGTCGGCATTCTCACCACTGCCCAGAAAAAAGGGAAATTGCATACAGCCCATTCTACAATGGCGCGCGACTCGATGGTTCAATTGAATAGCGTGGGGGAAGTTTTCGGAAAGCTACCTTACATCAAAGCCATGACCGATGTGACCGGATTTGGATTGTTGGGACATCTTTCGGAGATGTGTGAAGCCTCTATGCTAACAGCCGTTTTGCATTTTGAGAAAGTTCCCCTGATTGACCGAGAGGTTTTGGACGGCTACCTCCATGAAAAGTGCATCCCCGGTGGAACGATGCGCAATTGGGCAAGCTACGGGCATAAAATTTCCGTCCTTTCTGATTATCAACGCGCAATCCTCTGCGATCCCCAAACAAGCGGTGGACTTCTGGTAGCGGTGGAAAAAAGCTTCGAAAAGGATTTTCAAAAAGTGGTTGCACAGGAAGGTTTGGATTTGAAATCCATCGGTTACCTGACCGCCAAAAAGGAGAAGGTGATTTTGGTGCAATAATATATTCGAATGGACAAAAAAAACAAAATGAATCTTTTAAAGTAGAATCTTTTCCAAATTTTTATAAATTTACCCCTGCACTACGTTCTTGTTTTTCAAAATGAGAAAAGAGCGATCTGCCCTTCCAACCAAAAAGTTCAATCCTTCATTCCTTCAATCCATTCAATTTGTAAAAATGAAAAGCAACACGAGAATTCAACTTTCTATTATGATGTTCCTCCAGTTTTTTATTTGGGGGGTTTGGTACGTGACGATGGGCACTTACCTCGGGAAAATCGGTTTTCAGGGCACGGATATCGGAAGCGCTTTCAGCACCGTCAATTTGGCGGCAATCGTAGCACCACTTTTCGTCGGCATGGTGGCCGACCGTTTTTTTGATGCGGAGAAGGTGCTCAGTTTTCTTCACTTTTCTGGGGGCATCATTTTGTTTTGGGTCTCTACAATTACCCGTCCCGATGCTTTTTATTGGGCCTTGCTGTTGTACGCTTTTTTCTATATGCCCACTTTGGCAATCGCCAATGCAGTGGCTTTTTATCAAATGGATAAGCCGGAAAAGGAGTTTCCAAGCATACGGGTTTTGGGAACCATCGGATGGATTGTTGCCGGTTTGGTCGTTGGTTTTATGAAGGTCGAGCCAACTGCTATTCCATTGAAAATTGGAGCAGGCGTTTCGATTTTCATGGGAATTTATTCCTTCTTTTTGCCCAATACTCCTCCTAAAGCTAAGGGGCAGAAAGTGACAATAGGTAAAATATTGGGCTTCGATGCCATCAAGTTGATGAAAGACCGGTCTTTTGCCATCTTAGTCATCAGTTCCCTTCTCATTTCCATTCCACTCGCATTTTATTATGCCTTTACGAACCCCTTTCTGAACGAGGTGGGCATGACCAATGCCGCCGGAAAGATGACGATGGGGCAGATGTCGGAAATCATTTTCATGCTGTTGATGCCCTTCTTTTTCACCCGGTTGGGTGTAAAAAAAATGATTCTTATCGGGATGTTTTGCTGGTTAGCGCGCTACCTGCTTTTTGCCTTCGGAAATAATGAAGAACTCGTCTTTATGTTCTATTTGGGCATTCTCTTGCACGGGTTATGCTACGACTTTTTCTTTGTCACCGGACAAATTTACGTGGACAACGAAGCGCCGGAAGAGGTTCGTTCCAGCGCCCAAGGTCTGATTACTTTGGTGACTTATGGCATCGGCATGTACATTGGCTCTATTTATTCCGGGCACATAGTTGAACAACATCAAGTTATGAGCGGTGCAGGAGAAGTCGCAGGGCATACCTGGCGCTCCATTTGGCTTATCCCGGCAGGGCTGTCTGCCGTGGTACTCGTTTTGTTTGCCATCTTTTTTAAAAATAAGCGGCAGCAGGCGTCAGCGTAATTTTTTAGCCTGGATATTTTGTCTGAACATCGTAAAATTCAAAGAATTAAAAATAATGGATTTTGTAGGAGGCAGCAATTTACCGCCGACAATTCCTAAACTTGCCGGATGAACCCTCTTTCTTCCCGGCAAAATTTGGTGGCGGCTATGCTCATTTTCATCGGGGCTGTATTTTTTTCCACCAAAGCCATTATCATCAAGTTGGCCTATCTCGAAGGGGTGGACAGCGTTTCCCTGCTTACCTTGCGGATGTTGTTTGCACTTCCTGCTTTTTTGGCGGTAGCCTGGTTTTCGGGCAATAATTCTTCTTCCAAAAAATACCGCCTTCAGCGCAAAGACTGGTGGCAAATCGCTTTCCTGGGAATGGCGGGATATTACCTCGCCAGCCTTTTCGATTTTTTGGGGTTAAAATATGTCACGGCTAGTTTGGAGCGACTAATCTTGTTCGTTTATCCTACGCTGGTACTTTTGATTTCAGCTATCTTTTTTAAAGAAAAAATTCAAAAAAGGCAGTACATTGCTTTGTTGCTGACCTATCTGGGCGTTTCGATTGCTTTCCTGGAAGGAGCCAATCTATCCGGGAGTTCCAATTTTGCCCTCGGCGGATTGCTGGTGTTTGGGGCGGGTTTCATGTTTGCCATTTACATAGTCGGGAGTGGTCATCTGTTGCCGAGGGTGGGAACCTTTCGCTACACCTCTTATGCCATGACGGCAGCCTGCTTCACCATCGTTCTCCATCACGCCATTATCTACCACCTTCAGCTTTTCCATTTCCCAGCCTCGGTGTATTGGTATGCGCTGTTGATGGCTGTGATAGCTACCTTTCTACCCTCTTTTATGGTAGCCGAAGGTATCCGCATCATCGGCTCTAACAATACCGCCATTATTGGAAGTGTAGGTCCGATTTCGACTATCGTACTAGCCTACATTTTCCTCGGCGAACGATTGGGACCTTGGCAGTGGTTGGGGACTTTTCTAGTCATTGCAGGGGTGTTGCTCATTGCCCTGAAACGGAGGTGAATTGTAGTGATAGCATGCACAAAATTTTTTATTTTTGGCGTTAAATTGCAAAAATTTGCCTTTACTCTTTCCTGCTGTGGGCTGGCATGAGGGAGAAATACAGCTTATCATACTTCTTTTCACTAACTGAAGAATACAAAGTATATTTGCTGCAACGACTCCAATGGCAATTGAAACTGAAGTTACAAACTCTCTACCCCAAATTCTAATCAACAAACAAGTGATAAGGTTTTTTTCACTCTTTACATATGAATAAAAGCATATGAGTATTATCAAACAAACGCAATTACTCATAATCGGTGCTGGTCCCTATGGCCTTGCTGCTGCAAGGATGGCGAAAATGCGTGGATTGGATTATCTCGTCACCGGACCGTGTATGAGTTTTTGGAAACAGCACATGCCGGAAGGTATGAAGCTGCGGACGCCCTGTGACTGGGGCAAAAGCGGTGAGCTCGAGTTTTTTCTGCAGCAGCACCAGTTGACCTTCGGGCAAATATCACCAGTTCCACGTGAATTTTTTATCGACTTCGTTGAAACCACTGCAAAATCCTTGCAGTTGAATCATTCTCCTGTTCAGATAGCCCAGTTGAACTTTGAACAAGACATGTTCAAGTGCATAATGGAAAACGGAGATGTTATCTGTTCTCAAAATATACTGGTTGCTACCGGTTATTATGACTACCGTTTTATTCCGACAGAATTGGCAGCCATTTTTCCAGAAGAGCGCTGTATTCACAGCGCTGACAGTGGCAGTTTCAATCAGTTTGCTAATCGGCGCTGTCTGGTTGTCGGTGGCCGTCAGAGCGCTTTTGAAACGGCCGCTCTTCTGGCATCCCAAGCAGTATCCGTCGACCTGGTTTATCGGCATGCCTGTCCGGAATTTGTGCGCTCTGATTGGACCTGGACGGATGAATATATGGAACGCACCCTAACGCAACCGGGATGGTGGCGAGAATGCCCTGCCGATGAAAAAAGGGCCATTAACGAACGATTTTGGCATGATGGCAGGTTACAACTGGAAGACTGGCTGGAGGAGACCGTCAATCATAATAGGATTTCCCATTACCCTAATACGACTATCGTAGGCTGTGTAGCACAAGAAGACGATGCATTGGAGGTAACTTTATCAGGAGATAAAAAAATCGTAGTGGACCACGTGATCTGCGCTACCGGTTATCACCCTGATGTGCAAAAAATTCCATTCCTTGCAAATGGAAATATCCTGAGCAGATTGGAAAAAAACAACGGCCTACCAGCACTCAGTGAGGGACTTGAAAGTAACATCCCGGGTTTATATTTTACCGGCATTCATGGCGTTAACGATTTTGGTCCTTTTCTGTTTTTTGTCGCTGGATCTACGGTAACGGCCGAAATCGTCATAAACAGTATTGATGCCCGGGTAAAGGCCAAATAAATTATTGATTCGGAAAAGCATGTGACCGAATCTTGGATAACAGAATAAAGTTGATTTTTGAAAAGAGAAGTAAATCTTATTCGGCCTTACCCCAGCCGAGTGGGAAGCAGAAGAATGTGGCCGATTTACTTCGAAAGGTCTTTTTTTTTGCTAATTGGATAGTGGGGAGTATCTTTGCTGTAATGCCGCTATTGGCAGTAAAAAATATTTTCCGACCGCAAGCATTTTCCATGCGATCCAAACCTCCACGATATGTCTTACACAATTAACGAGAAAAACCTCGAACGGCAAAGGCTGCTCGCCAAAGTCTTGAACCCTTCCACGACAAAACACCTTGCGGCTCTCGATGTCAACAGGAAAGGTCGCTGGCTGGACGTAGGTTCAGGCTTGGGTGCGACAACCCGAATGCTTATTCAGTTCCTCGATTCCAAAGGAACATGCGTTGGACTGGAGCAAGATTCTGCCTTGGTCAAAGTTGCACAAGAGCAGGATTGGAATGAGCAGCAGGTGACGTTCCGTCAAGGTGATGCCATGGATTTGCCGTTTGATGACAATTCCTTTGACTTCGTATTCTCCCGGTACCTGTTAATGCACCTGAAGGATCCTCTTTTGGCATTGAGAGAAATGTTCCGTGTAGCGAAGCCAGGGGCCTTGGTATTTGCACAGGAACCCGATCTGGCAATCAATTATTGCTACCCTTCGATGCCAGGCTACGAGCGTATCTACGAAATGTGGAATGCTATCTTTCCTGATGCCGAGATTGGAAGAAAGTTGCCGCACCTATTCCGAAAACTTTCCGTTGACCAACTGGAGGTCAAAGGTGACCTTTTGATGGAGACAAATGGGGTGATTCTCAAGAGGGTTTTCACCTTGACGTTCGAAGCGATGGGGCATTTGTTTGTGGCTGACGGTCATCTTGACTCAGAGGAGTTCGATTCACTTCTTGGTGATTTTCGAGAAGTCGAGTCAGATAGCAGTAGGGTACTGATTTGCCATCCCAATATTAGTGTGTGGGGTCGAGCTTGACGGATTGAGTCGGGATGCCGTCTACCAATTGGCAGTACCAAACGGCTGACCAACTTGTTTCTTGAATTTCAAAAGTTTCACCGAAAC
Organism: uncultured Saprospiraceae bacterium; assembly: GCA_964549665.1. Classification (GTDB taxonomy): domain Bacteria; phylum Bacteroidota; class Bacteroidia; order Chitinophagales; family Saprospiraceae; genus CAZJYF01. The sequence goes on along the minus strand of CAZJYF010000177.1, from coordinate 79 downwards.
AGGTGAGCCACAGTTCGTAATAAGCTAAAAGATTATCGCCCAAATAAATCACCATCATTTTAATAATTTAGAGGTGTCC
>CAZJYF010000176.1:0-7601 GCA_964549665.1 uncultured Saprospiraceae bacterium | reverse complement strand
AGTGGAGCGCAACTTTGAACAAGCTGTCAGCCACTTCCGCATTCAAATTTTGGCAGAGCGGTTTTTTGGCTGAAACAAAAAGGAGGAAAAAAGAAAGAAAAAAGAGTCGCACCGCAGGTTGGGATTTTAAATTTTCAAAAATGTTTGTCGGAAATATTAGGTTTAAAATCTAGTTTTTACAAGGTAGCAATTTTATCAGATGGAAAGAAAAACCGGATCGGAATATTTACTTTCGGAAGAATGGGTCGGGGATTTGATAATTTCGCATTGGCCCATTGGCAAACCACCTTAATTCAACTGGATGTATTAAATTTACCTTTGAAAACTTCCCTTGCATCGTTAAAATCGAACCTCCATGATTAAACTTCCGAAATTTTTGGGCATGCTCCTTATCATGTTAATCACCTCCCCAATGTATGCACAGCCCCTGGAAGACTTTTCGAAAATTGATGCTTTCGCACGCCAAACACCAGCCGCCGAAGCCATATCGGTTGAGCAATTGGCGGGCTACCTGACGCAAGAGGCACAGACAGATTTGGAAAAAGTCCGGGCATTTTTTGTGTGGATTTCCGAAAATGTTCGCTACGACGTTCCCTTGTATTTTGATAAAACCGCCACCAATCAGGAAAAACTAAAAAAACAACAACCGAAACATATTTTGAAATACCAAAAAGCTGTATGTGAAGGCTATACGAATCTTTTCGACGATTTGTGCAAGGTTGCTGATATCACTTCGGAAAAAGTGGCGGGATTCACCCGTTTCCCTGACGGCGAAATCAACCGGAACGGGCACACCTGGAATGCGGTCCGAATTGAAGGAGAATGGTTTCTTGTCGACAATACATGGGGGGCAGGTTATGTGGACCCGGAAAAACGACGATTTTACAAAGAATTTCAGGAGAGCTATTTCCTGGTGAAACCGGAAACCTTCATTTCGGACCATTTCCCAAACGACCCACTATTTCAAATGCTGCCCAACCCCGTTTCCTGGGAACAATTTGAAATGGGAAAAGGCGCCGAAAAAAGCAATTTGACGGAAAATTCGACTTCTGCTTTTCCAAATATTCGGGATTCGTTGAATGATTTCCATTCCCTCGACAATGAAAAAAAAGTGCTAAGAAGTTGTGGGCGCATTCTGGAATACGACCCTAAAAACGGCTATGCAAATTACACCCTTGCCAATTATTATTTTACGTTGGCCCGCCATTCAAATTTGTCTTTTCAGGAGGAATTCAACAAATTAGCTGCCCATCCCCGGAATGTCGAAGACAAGCATTTGAAAAAATGGAAGGCCCTTTTGGCAAAAAGCAAAAGTAATTGCAGGCTTTCTATCCACTATTTGGAAAATATTCCTTCCGCCAATAAATATTCTTCTATCTCCAAATCGGCTAAAAAAAATGTGGAGAGGGCATTGCGGAATATCCGGGAAGCGGAGAAGCAATTGGTGGAATTAAAGGCATTTTTGAAAAAAATAAAATGAGTGGGACATTTGAAAATTTTATTTGCCGAAGCTCGAAGCTTCTGCTTCCAGGGCTCCGTTTGCCAAGCAATGTTTCAGATGTTCTAGAAGCAGAATCTTCGAATTACGATTTTATAATTCATTAAAAATCAAAACCTAATAAAATGAAAAATCAAATAATTGCCCTCTCCTGCGTGTTGTCCATTTCCATTTCATTGTTTGGTCAAGCTGCTCCAAAAGGAGGGCTGGAATTCACCGTATCCTTCTCAAAAGAAGCCAGCCTGGAAGCTCTCGACGGTCGATTACTCCTTTTTATCGCCACCGACAATAAACGCCAGCCTATCTTCCAAATCAACGATGGAACGAATACCCAACAAGTCTTCGGAATCGATGTAGAAGGCTTAAAACCGGGTGAAAAAGCAAGCCTCGACGGCAGCGTTTTTGGCTACCCTGTTCAAAGCCTCGACGAACTTCCCGCGGGAGAATATTGGGTGCAGGCATTGTTAAACAAATACGATACCTTCCACTTATCAAATGGTCACGAAGTGAAATTGCCTGCCAGTTGGGCAGCGGGACAACACTATAATCGCGAACCCGGAAACCTTTTCAGTCAGCCGGTTAAAATCTCGATTGACCCTTCCAAAAGCACCACTTTTGATTTGGTGATGACGGAGATAATTCCGCCTATCGAACCACCGAAAGACACCAAATTCATCAAACACATCCAATTTAAAAGCAAACTGCTATCCGACTTTTGGGGAAGGGACATGTACCTCGGCGCCCATATTTTGTTGCCCTACGGCTGGGAAAAACATCCCGACGCTCATTACCCCGTGATGATATTTCACGGGCATTTCCACGCTGATTTCGACGGCTTTCGAACTGAACCTCCAGACCCGGAACTAAAACCGGATTACAGCGAGCGCTTCCGCCTAAAAGGGTACAACCGCATCCAACAAGAGGAAGCCTACCAATTTTACAAAACATGGGTCAGCGACACCTTTCCCCGGTTCATTGTCATAGACATTCAGCACGCCAATCCTTATTACGACGATAGTTATGCGGTTAATTCGGCCAACCTCGGGCCTTACGGCGACGCCATCACCTATGAACTGTTGCCCTTTATTGAAAAACAGTATCGGGGAATTGGCGAGCCATGGAGTCGTTTCCTCTACGGCGGTTCGACGGGTGGCTGGGAAGCCCTCGCCGTTCAGGTTTTTTACCCGGACGAGTACAACGGTTGTTTTGCTGCTTGCCCGGACCCCATCGATTTTCGCGCCTACACCCAAGTGAACATTTACAAAGATAAAAATGCTTATTTCGACGAAGGGCCCTTCCGCAAAACTGCGCGACCTGAACACCGCGACTACCTCGGCCACATCAGGGCCACCTTGAAGGACGCCAACCACAAGGAACTCGCCCTGGGAACAAAAACGCGGTCGGGCGACCAATGGGACATTTGGGAAGCGGTTTTTTCGCCGGTCGATGCAGATGGCTACCCCGCCCGTATCTGGGATAAATTGACCGGCAACATAGACCCCAAAGTTGCCGAATATTGGAAAGAAAATTTCGACCTGCGCTACATTTTAGCCCGCGATTGGGACACAATCGGCGAAAAACTTAAAGGCAAATTGCACATCTATTGCGGCGACATGGACAGTTATTACCTCAACAACGCTGTCTATCTGATGGAAGATTTTCTCGAAAAAACTTCCAACCCCTATTACGGCGGAAAGGTGGATTACGGCGACCGTGCGGAACACTGTTGGAATGGCGACCACGATAACCCAAACGCAATTTCCCGACTCCGGTACAATACGTTCTACCTGCCAACTATTCTAAAGCAGATGAAGGATACAGCCCCAGAAGGTGCTGACTTGACGAGTTGGAGGTATTGAGGGCTTCCCAGTTCAGCGTTTGAAGTTATGTTGGAAAGTAGGCTTTTTTGCAAACAAATTTCTTGCTGACCACCTTTTGCCTGTAATGAAAAATTAGGGATTCCGTTGTTTTAATCCGTTGTTTCGTATTCTCATCAGAATTTTTCATTATCTTTATAACATTCATTGAACAGCATTTAGACAAAAGATAATGGCGGAATATATTTTTTGTCTCATTTCTTACCAAAATTTTTTATTACATAACCAAAATTTAAATCAATGAAGAAATTCTTTTTGTTCTTATTCGCATCCACACTTTTGATGGCCTGTGGCGATCAAAATGCAAACCAACAGGAAAACCAGGAGACTACCGACGAAGCATCGACAGAACTTCAACAAGACCAAGTAAGTATCAAGGGAACTATTCAAATGTCACCAGCCGATTTATGGGCGGATATTTCCTCTTTTTCCGGATTAGAAAAAGTTTTTCCAGAAGTATTTTCCTCGACCACTGTGGAAGGGGAAGGGGTAGGCGCTAAAAGAACATTGGTGTTGGCCGATGGCAGTGGAGAAACAAAAGAGGAATTGACCAAACTGGACGCCGAAAACAGGATTCTCGAATACAAGATAATTTCTTCGCCTTTACCGATAAGCGATTATGTTGGAACTATGCAAATCACTCAAGATGAAGAAAACGAAAACAACGCAACTTTGCAATGGAGTTCTTCGTATAATGTTAAAAAGGAATCAGCTGACGAAATGAAAAAACAAATATCCGGATTCTACCAAACGGGCATAGCCAATTGGAACAAAATCGCATTGGCATCAGCTGAAAAATTGGAAAAAGAAGAGGAATAGGATTCGAATATGTTTTTCGATTGTGCAAATTTTTTGCATAATTTGTATGTTTGTCTTTTAAAAAAATTGTGCCGGGCTTTCTTTTGCCCGGCATCCTTTTTATACGCTAAAAATTAACCGCATTCTAATGAAAAATTTACCTAGATTTTTGCTCATTTCATTGGCTCCCTGGTTTTTTGCCTGCGGGCAAAACGAAGAGTCTTCCAATCAGACACAAGAGGTCCATAATTCTGTCACCAAACCGGTAGTGGAAGAGACCGATAACGTGCAAAAGTTGAAAGACGTGGCGATTGATAAAGACGATATTTTTGGGCGCATATCCTCGGGCATCTACACGCTGGATGGAGAATTCGATAAATCGGAAAATTTAATGCCCGAACTGGGCAAGGTGAAGGTTACCATCGATGAAAATTGTTTACTCGTAATAAGAAACGAACGCGACGGAAATACCTTTGAAACAAGAGTTAATTTAACGGATTTGGATACCAAACCAGGGGCTGTTCGATTAATTGCCGACGTGGAGGAAGGTAGCTTCCCAGGTATAAGTTTTTCGACAATAAACCAGGAAGCAGTCGTTGAAATATGGAAAAACGGTAAAGTTATCACGAAGGATAACGCGTTGGAAATTCATCTGGCGACGAGAGAAAACATTGAAAAAATTGCCCCGGCATTGTTGCAAACTATTCGTTTATGCAAAGAAGGGGATTAAATCAGTAGTTTTTTTTCTGTTACCTTCCCACAATATTTCCTCTGCCTTTTACTAAAAAGGCAAATAGAAATCAATTTATGAAAATTAGCAGGTGTAAATTTAACACTTATTAAAACCCTCAATTTTGGATAAAACCAAAAAAAAAATTAAATTCCGCCGTTAACAACATCGCTGACATGAATGAATATGATACTTTTTTTAAATCTGCCTTCTCCGTTGACAACGTCATTTTTGGTTTTGATGAAGGGGATTTAAAAGTTTTATTAATCAAAAGAGGAGAACCACCCTACGAAGGATTATGGGCCTTGCCCGGAGATTTAGTTTACCCTAACGAAGATTTGGATACTGCTGCCGAACGGGTGCTTGAAGAGCTGACCGGCTTAAAAGACGTTTATTTGAAACAGGTCCACACCTTTGGCTCGGTAGATAGACACCCTATGGGAAGAGTAATTACCATCGCCTATTTTTCCTTAATTAAGATTAGCAATTACATAGTCACGCCGGCTTCCTTCGCTCGCAAAGCCAAATGGCACTCCATTTCTGAAGTGAACCGGCTGGCTTTCGACCATGAACCCATCCTCAAAGCCTGCTTTGAGGGACTTCAACATGGAGTCCGCGCGCATCCGGTCGGCTTTGAACTGCTACCGCCAAAATTTACCTTGACGGAGTTGCAGCACCTTTACGAAGCCATCCTGGAAACACCACTTGATAAGCGCAATTTCCGCAAAAAAATTCTTTCCATGAATTTGTTGATTGACTTGAATGAATCTCAGGAAGGAGTGGCACACCGGCCAGCAAAATTGTACAAATTCGACCGCAACCGCTATGAAAAATTTGTTGGTGAAGGATTTAATTTTGAGCTCAAGGAAAGTAGGAGGAAAATGTCAAATCACTTGATTTGATGATTTCAGGGTTTACTGTTAAAGCGACAACCAAGGGAGTTATTATAATCAAAAAACTTCCCCCGCCGAATTAAACAATTTTATCTCCATAAAAGGACCAGCCGGACTCCCGCGAAATGATTGGAGGAGATTCTCCAAATCCACGTCCGTTCCTTCGAAGTGGTAAATAAATGTTTTCAAATGCTGAAAATCCAACTGGGTAGGAAAGGAAAGTTTGTTGTTCCTTTCAATTGAATAGTGCCCGTAATACCCTTCCTCAAAATCTTGGGGTACGGTGAGGTTTTCGAGGTCGCTGATAAAATTAGCAGGAGCATCTGCTACGGCACCGGCGTCGTCGAAGCCAATGTAGCCCCAAATGACGTGTTGAGGCACCCGCAATAATTCTGAGCGCATTAACACTATTCCGTCCTTGGTTTCCATTGAAAGCACATAAGCCCTGTCGGTGACACTCAACATGCCATTATTAAAAATGGTGTTTTTTAGATTGATTTGAAAAATATAATTATTGTCATTTGCTAAAAAACCTAAGGGAATAACAGATTTTGCGGGAGCATTGCCCGGAATGCAATTCTCCGGAAAAACAATATCATTGAGGGATATTCGAATACTCTTGCTACTTCGTTGGCTATGGGAGTCAATTGAATAATTCTCACAATCCTGGTCTTCAATGCTGGATGCAATTATTTGAAACTGCCTGACTTGCCCCAACTCTTCAAAAATATCCACATTAAATTCAGGTGTAATTTCTACCACTTTGCTTTTCCCATCGTCGAAAATATTGCACCCACTCAGCAGCAAAAAAGAAACCAATAGCCTTGGTCCAAATCTTACGCAATCTGTAATTTTTCGATTCATTTAAGTGCAATTTTAAAAAAAATGAATTTCTGTTTATCCCAAAAAAGAGGGATAATAATCAACGCAATAAACTTTTTTTTAAATGGTTGATTATGTAATCTCAGGAACTTCGGTTTTATTATTCAGGAAAGATTTCAATAAAAAAAATCACATGGAAATAATACAAGGGTAACGAAGAAATCCATGAAATGCTGCTTAAAAATGTAAAGCTTACCAAAATTACAAAAATTCTCTTTGCGGCGCTTGGAGGTAGAGGACAAAATGATGTTTTTTCATCCATTCAATTAGGACCGGTTTTATTAAATTTCATGAGGATACTTTACTAAATCTTCTCAAGAAACACAAGGAGACCAGAGTGCTTCCGGTGGTTATGGAAACTATTGAATTTTCCGATTCGTCCATTGGTAAACAGAATTTATCTATAAACGACCAATAAGGTAAATTGAAATTTGTTCGTCTGCGAACTATTACAAAATATACCTGTCTTTAGCTTAGCATATGATTGAATTAAAGAACATCCGAAAATCTTACCGAACGGAATACACGAGTCTCGAAGTCCTAAAAGGCATTGACCTGCACATCGAAGAAGGTGAATTTGTCTCCATAATGGGTTCTTCAGGTTCAGGAAAATCTACCCTTTTGAACATCATCGGCATTTTAGATGAATTCGATAAGGGGCATTACAAACTGAATGGCAATTTAATAAAGAACCTATCTCAAACACAGGCTGCACACTACCGAAACCGATTCATCGGGTTTGTCTTTCAATCGTTCAACCTCCTTTCCTTCAAAACGGCAATCGAAAATGTGGCATTGCCCCTTTATTATCAGAAAATCGACCGGAAAAAGCGCCAGGAAATTGCCTTGGAATACCTCGAAATGGTAGGTTTAAAAGAATGGGCGCATCATTTGCCAAATCAAATGTCGGGAGGGCAGCAACA
>CAZJYF010000175.1:0-7606 GCA_964549665.1 uncultured Saprospiraceae bacterium | reverse complement strand
GTTGAATTTAGCCCTTAAAATAGCGCGGCGGTATCTGTTCGCCAAAAAATCCACGAATGCCATCAACATCATTACCGGCATTTCGGTCTTCGGCATCTCCGTGGGGACGGCGGCTTTGGTGTTGGTGCTTTCGGTTTTCAACGGTTTCGAGGATTTGATAAGTGGATTGTTCAGCCATTTCAATCCCGACGTGAAAGTGGTGCCACTGGTAGGGAAATCTTTTTCACCCGACTCGACCAAGGTGGCCCAAATACTAGATTTGCCAGGTGTGGAATTCATAAGCAAAACCCTCGAAGAAGTTGCTTTTTTCGAGTACCGGGGGCGACAGGATTTTGGCATCCTGAAAGGGGTGGATATTTTCTACAACAAAGTGACGAGCATTGATTCGACCGTCTTCGAGGGAGAATACAAATTCAAAGACGGGAACAGAAATCTCCTGGTGTTGGGGGGTGGAATGCGCAATAAACTTTCCGTCAATACGGGCGACCCCTTTGAGTTGCTGAAGGTGTTTATGGCAAAACGAAAAAAAGTAGGCGTTCTGGAATCGCAATTCAATAAACGCCTCGCATATCCCATTGGCGCTTTTAAAATTCAGCAGGATTTCGACAATCAATACGTGCTGGCTTCCCTCGATTTTGTCCAGGGACTCTTGGGCTTTGACCAAGACATTAGCGCCCTTGAAATTAAACTAAACCCGGTAATTGACGAAGAGAAATCCATGGCTCAAATTCGGCAAATAATGGGCGACGATTTTTCAGTCAAGAACCGCTACCAACAGGACGAAGCTTTTTTGAAATTGATGAATATTGAAAAATGGATGAGTTTTGCCATCCTAAGCCTTACCTTGGTGCTCGTCGCTTTCAACATGATCGGTTCGCTTTGGATGGTGGTTTTGGAAAAGAGAAAAGACATAGCCATTCTGAAAGCCATGGGTGCTGCCGACAATACCATCCGCAATATTTTTCTCCATGAAGGCCTACTCCTTTGTCTTGCTGGAATGGGGTTGGGGTTTTTAGTCGCTATTGTTTTTTACTTCCTTCAAAAGACCTACGGTCTTGTTCCCATCCCAGAAGGCTTTGTCGTAAATGCTTACCCCATTAGTATGAGATTCCCCGATTTTTTTGCCGTTACGGTGGTAGTGTTGGCTATAGGTGCATTTGCTTCCATTCCGCCCGCCTTGAAAGCCAAGAGCGTCCCCGCCCTCATTCGCGAAGAGTAGCCATCTTTTCGAACTCCACCCCTTCCTATTCGTTATGTCCAAAATGACTCGCACCGCACAAAAGGACGGGGTTATTATTTGTGTCTTATCTTCAAGGCTTGCAAATGAATCCAATTTTTTATATTTGCACTTCAAAAAATTGCCTCATCTATAATGGAAGCGTGGGAATTTGATTTCGAGTGGCTGCAAGTGCGGCATTTAGTAAAAAAAACCTTCGGGCGGAATACGCTTCCGGACTTGAATGCCATCTTGTTTCTGATTGGTGTTCAGGAGTTAGGACGCTGGAAAAAATCCTTTACAAAAGAAGAAAAACAAGACTTGATGCACGTCGCCGTTTGCAGGTTGTTGAGCTATGAAGGCTATTATGAATTTGCAGGCAGAGATGCCGACGGATGGCCACATTGGACTGCCGTTCGTCCGGTGAAGACGGGTGGGGTAGAGGAACAAGAGCATTTATTGAAAATAAAAGCCATTCAGTATTTCAAAGAATGGGAAAAGGAGAACGATACGGATGATTAGTTATTAACCTATCAACTTTCACAAAAAATGAAAAAAGTATTTTTATTGACTTCTTTGGCGTCAATTTTGATTTTCTCCGAATGCCATAAGGACCAAGGCACCTATGTCGCCATTGACACGGATTTCGGTACGATGAAGGTAGTGCTTTACGATTCTACCCCTAAACATCGGGATAATTTTATCAAGTTAGTGAAGAAGGGTTTTTATGATGGCTTGCTTTTTCACCGCGTCATGAAGGGCTTCATGATACAGGGCGGAGATCCCGACTCCAAGGATGCCCCAAAGGGGAAAGTGTTGGGGCTTGGTGGTCCGGGCTACACCATTTCTGCCGAAATCGGAGCTCCTCACATTAAAGGGGCATTAGCAGCGGCTCGGATGGGTGGAGCAGGAAACCCTTTGAAACAATCTTCCGGTTCTCAATTTTATATCGTGCAGGGCACGGTTCAAAACGCCACGCAGTTGAAGGCAGTGGAAGGAAGGAAGGGCATCACCTACAATAACGAACAACGGCGCCTTTACACGGAAATTGGCGGCACCCCTGCTTTGGACGGAGATTACACGGTATTTGGTGCAGTAGTTGAAGGGCTTGATGTGATTGATAAAATTGCGGCAGTGAAAACCGACAGATCCAACAGGCCCCTGAAGGATGTAAAGATGAAAATTCGTCTTCTAAACTAAATTTGAAATAGACGATTTTGCGTGACAGATAAACTGGAAGAAATGAAGGAATTGAAAAAATATTGCTGGGTTATTTTCGCTATTTCTCTTTTTTTGATGTCCTGTGCAAAACCGGTTGCCAATTTCACCTTTGCAGACGAAAAAAAAGAAGCCCCCGCCATGGTTCAATTTGAGAATCTATCTCAAAATGCCGAAACTTATGAATGGGATTTTGGAGATGGAAATTTTTCAACCGGAGAATCACCTGAGCACAGATACAATTCTTCGGGCAACTACCTGGTACAATTGAAAGCCCAAAAAGGCAAAAAAGCCCGGGTAGCTGAAAAAAGATTGGTCATTAATGCACCTTTGGATTGTTTGGTGGATATTGAAACCGAATACGGCAATATGTTGGTCAAACTTTACAACGACACCCCCCTTCACCAGGATAATTTTGCAAAACTGGTTGAAAAAGGCTTTTATGACGGCTTGTTGTTTCACAGGGTCATAGAAGGTTTTATGATTCAAGGGGGCGATCCACAATCGAGAAATGCCAAAGCTGGCCAGCCTTTGGGCGGTGGTGGACCAGGTTACCAAATTCCGGCAGAAATAAAGGACAACCTGATTCATGTGAAAGGCGCATTGGCTGCCGCCCGGCAGGGCGACCAAATAAACCCAAAGAAACAATCTTCCGGATCCCAATTCTACATCGTGCAGGGAAAACCCATTACCGAAGACCAGTTGCACCAAATGGAAACCCGCAAAGGCCGCCGCTATACCAAAGAACAGCGAGACGCTTATTTGAAAATGGGCGGAACGCCTTTTTTGGATGGACAATACACCGTATTTGGCCAAGTTATCGAAGGCTTGAATGTGATTGACAAAATTGCTTCTGCTCCTACCGGACCAAATGATCGCCCAATAAAAGATGTGAAATTTAAAATTCGAATCATCAATTAGCAATGTAAACATTGGAGGTTACACACTACTCCTCCAATCTTTACCTTAATTAATCTTTGTACGAATGGAGGATACAGCAATTTTAGGAATTGACATCGGCGCATCAGGAATTAAAGGCGCGGTGGTGGACACCTCAAATGGTCAGCTTTTAAGTGATAGGCTAAAATTATTGACGCCAAAACCCTCCCTGCCTGAGGCCGTGGCAGACACCTTCGCCGAATTGGTAAATCTTTTGGGTTGGAAAGGAGACATCATCGGATGCGGATTCCCTTCTATTGTCAAAAAAGGGGTCGCTTGCAGCGCAGCCAATATTCACAAAGATTGGATAGATACAGACATTGAGAAACTCCTTTCCAAAGCCACCGGATGTGAGGTGAAAGTCCTAAACGACGCGGATGCAGCAGGGATGGCGGAGATGAAGTTGGGTCGTGGTAAAAACCAAAACGGTACAGTCATCTTGATAACGATTGGTTCCGGTCTCGGTTCTGCACTCTTTACTGATGGGCGTTTAGTCCGCAATTCTGAATTGGGGCACATCCTGTTGTACGAAAGGATTGCAGAGAAATACGCCTCCAATGGAGCAAGGAAACAGCTCAATTTAAATATGGATAAGTGGGCCATCCGCTTCAATGAATACCTCGAATATATTGACCGATTATTTTCTCCCGACCTGATTTTGCTCGGAGGTGGAATTAGTAAAAAGTTTGATTCATTCGCACACCATTTTACCCTCGAAACTAAGATATTGCCGGCTACTTTCCGAAACAACGCAGGGATAATTGGTGCGTCTATGTATGCTGCTGATTTCATTAAAGTTTAAATCCTTCGACGAATTAAAAAGAAAAGCCCTTTGTTTTTAGCAAAAGGCTCAAAAGTCAATGTGGAAGGTTTTGTTTATAAAATTTTGAACTTGCTTCTAAAAAGGGGGCTTTAGGGTTCTCAACTCATCCATTTCTAAAATAATGTTCACCTTCTGAACACGGAAATAACTTCCTCTATCATTCTTCTTCCTCTGAAACTGCCGAATCCGTGGAGGCAGGCTGCTTTTCAGGCATCCCATCATCCTTAAGTTGTGCTTTGAGGTCTTCTACTGCTTCACCGATTTTGTCGCTTACGACCTCGGCTACCGCTTTTATGGTATCCACGACATCTTCGAGTGATTCACTGAGGGTGCCACTCACAGATTCTGGCGACGCCTCTTCATTTTGTTCCCCATTTGCGAGGTTTTCTGGTTCTGCTTTATCTCCTTGTGGTGGAGTAGCAATTATTTCAGCCGCTTTTTCGAGCTTATCGCTGTGTTCTTCCCGCGCAACGGCAGCCGCTTTTATTTCTTCTGCTATTTTTTCTTTTGCAGCTTTTTTTGCAGCTTCTCTTCTCACTTGTTCGTCTCGACGGGCATCTTTCTCTTTTTGGCTTTCTATTTTTTTCTCCAGGATTTCTTTCGTTTCGTTCATCTCACCGAGCTTTTCCTCCTTGGAGTGAATGCGTTCCTCTATCATTTTTATCTTTGCCTTTCGTATCTGCGCTTCCAATTGACCATCAGTAGTGTCTATTTTGTGTTGTTGAAATTCAAGATCATCTTTATCGCGCCGGATGGAGCGGTCCATTTTTTCAATAGCGACAATCAATCCGTCATACCGTCGCTGCAAACGCTGCATGGGAGAGCGATCCATAATGGCGCCAGCGCCAAAACGCTTCTCTTTCACTAGCTTAAAAGCTCCGTCCAGGCGCTCCCAAATATGAGTTCGGTGTTCTCGAGTGAGTTTTGCTTCACGGAAATGGCGTTGCAGTTTTTTTAATTCCTCAAAGATTGTTTGCAGCCGAAGCCCCTCACTGACCTTTTTTTCTATTTCTTCCAATGCAGCCATGAATTTGTCCATTTGCTCCTTCGAATACTCTCTAAACTCATCATCCATCGCGCTGCGCAATTGTTTCATTTTTGAAAACAAAATGTTCGTGTTATCGCGAAGTGAATCCGAATGATCCCGAAACAGATTACGCTCCCTAACTTGCCCCTGTACTTTTGTCCAAAATTCTTTTAACGAATCCCAAATGCTCTGATCGTAAGCCTCCAATTTTTCCACCCGCTCTTTCAATTCGTCCAATTCGGTTTGATATACTTTGTTCAATTTGGAAGAAAGTACGACAAAATGCCATTCCGTTTGAGCGCGTTGAACCACATCGCCCCGTTCCACTTTCAAATCATCCGGCAACAAGCCTTCCGTCATGCTCAGTCCCCTTTCCTGAACCGCATGTTCTTCAGGAAATTCCACTTCTACTCCATTGCGCCACTCCCGCATTAATTTCTGAGAAAAATCTTCGGTAGCAACGGTTTCCGGGAAAGTCCAAATAGTCACTTTATTATCCTCCGGGTGGAGTTGCATGGCAATTAAAATTCGTTCCTCTTGGGAATTGGTACCCCAAAGTACAAGTTTGGTCTTCATGATTCACTAATTTCGTTTGACGTCAAATGTTTCTAAAAAGGGTTCAATCGCATAACCGATTGTGTATCCTTCGTGGTGATAAGGGGAGATGTTCCAGTCATCCCAAAATGTCCATAAAAATGGCGATCAAAATTTTACAGAATCAAATTCTACATTTAAATTTTGTCAAATTTATAAAATGGTTACTAAACGTCCAATTTTAAAGGAAGTTTCTTAGACGGGTGCCTTGGGCGACCCTAACCCTCTCCGCCTTTAGGTAAACACATTTGCGGCCCCGACAAATTTCTTTGCCACCAAATATTCCCCAATTTGAATGGCGTTGGTGGCAGCGCCTTTTCGCAGGTTATCCGCCACAACCCAAAGGTTGATACCCCTTTCAATCGATTCATCTTTGCGGATGCGTCCAACAAATACCTCATCTTTGTTTTTGGCAAATAAGGGCATTGGATACTTGTTATTCTCAACGTCATCGAGCACTTCAAGCCCTTCCATTTCGGACAAAATTTTCTTCACTTCATTAATGTCAAAATCCCTTTCAAACTCTACATTGACCGATTCTGAATGACCCCCATGAACCGGAACCCGGACGGCGGTAGCCGTAATGCGCAGGTTGGCGTCGTCCAATATTTTCCGAGTCTCATGAACCAGTTTCATCTCTTCTTTGGTGTAGTCGTTGTCGAGGAAAACATCGCAATGTGGCAGGCAATTTTCAAAGATGGGGTAGAAATAAGCCATCTCGTTTTCTTTGGGTTGGAAACCCTTTCGTTCCAGGTTGTATTGCTTCACCGCTTTCATCCCGGTGCCGGTAAAGGATTGATAAGTAGAGATGACTAATCGTTTGATTTTAAATGTTTTATGCAAAGGAGCCAATGCGACTACCAATTGAATGGTTGAACAATTCGGGTTGGCAATAATTTTATCTTCCGACGTCAATATATTCCCGTTGACCTCCGGAACCACCAATTTTTTGTTGGGGTCCATGCGCCATGCAGAGGAATTATCCACGACGGTGGTACCTCGGGCAGCAAATTGGGGGGCCCACTCTTTGGAGACAGTGCCCCCCGCCGAGAAAAGGGCAATATCCGGTTGGGCGGCAACCGCCTCTGCCATGCCAATGACTTTGTAGGGTTCGCCCCTGAATAGTATTTCTTTGCCTGCGGATCGCTCAGATGCTACCGGCAGAAATTCCGTAACTGGAAAATTTCGCTCTTCCAAAACCTCGCACATCACCGTGCCAACCAGGCCTGTTACACCAACTACTGCAACTTTCATTTTTTCTACTTTTTGGATTACAAATCAGGCTTCTGACGGAAGAAAAGAACGACTAAATGCGAAATCTTTCATCTGAAGTCTTTCAACTAACGCCTGAAAAAAAGCCTGCTTTAAAGATTTCCTTTTTCAAATTGAGAGACAAAGATATATCCAATTCTTTTTTCTTGCTATTTTTGGAAAATGAAAGTCCTTTTTTTCCTCATCGGCTTGCAGGCTTTCCCCTTTTTTTTGCTTTCGCAGGTGGAGGATGATTTTTCAGATGGAAATTTCTCTGAAAATCCATCCTGGCAGGGCGATCTTGATGATTTCGTTGTCAATAGTGATTTAGAATTGCAATTAAACGCTCCCGATGCCGGAAATTCCATGCTCTTTCTTCCGCTCCAAATTTCGGATAGTTCCGTTTGGGAAGTATTTTTTCGGCTTGACTTTCCTCCTTCCACGGCCAACCAAGTTCGAATTTACTTGCAAGCCGATGAACCGGATTTGCTGGATGCGAACGGATATTACCTCGAAATTGGTGAAAGTGGCAGTCAGG
>CAZJYF010000174.1:0-7620 GCA_964549665.1 uncultured Saprospiraceae bacterium | reverse complement strand
TGTTCAGTAGAATAGAGTTTTCGTTGAAATTTTACGAAAGTAATACTTTGTAAAAATAAACTTTAATTCTTAACCATCACCGGTTGGCTCATCTTGGAATCCCTCCCATCTTGTGCATTCGCTATTACTGCGTATTGGTATTTAACCTTCTTCCTGACATCCTTATCTGTGAATGTGATCGTTTGATTTAATTTCTTGTAAGTGGTCAAAGGATTATCTCCTACAGCTTTATAAATGGTAAATTCGAATCCATTCGAATTGGGATAATCGATATTTAGGACTATTCCTTCCTTTTCGGATGAGGCTAAAAGAGAAGGAGTCTCTTTTAGATAAAAGGACTTCAAGGCTTCCAAACTCAAATGCTTTTCTCCGATTGTCACATTTCCATCATCATCAAATGTGTGCAAGGCATATTCGTAATACCTGCCTTCCATTACATTTTTGTCAATAAAAGCGCTGGAATTCTGGTCAAATTCTTCGATAGTTTCCCAAACGCCGTTTTCAAATTTCCTTTTGAGTTCAACCCGCTCTACATCATCGCTCGTACTTTTGACCCATTCAAACGAAATGCCCACCTCG
Source organism: uncultured Saprospiraceae bacterium (assembly GCA_964549665.1). Classification (GTDB taxonomy): domain Bacteria; phylum Bacteroidota; class Bacteroidia; order Chitinophagales; family Saprospiraceae; genus CAZJYF01. The sequence goes on along the minus strand of CAZJYF010000174.1, from coordinate 7,041 downwards.
GATACAGAATAATCCACAAAGATGGAAGCTACCGGAGGAATTAAGTCTGGCTTTTTGACTCGGAGAACTTCAGAAGCTACGGAGGCATTGTAACTGTAATCAACGGCGATTACATAGTAAAAAATCTCTTCGGTCAACGTTTGCAAAGTCAAAACATCAACGAAGTGGGTATTTGGCAGATAATCACCAGGAATGACCGCATATTCAGCATCCGGCGAATTGCTGTAATGTACCAAATAACCCCTGATATCCTTGTCTGCCGGGGCATCCCATTCGAGCAGCAACTGACCTAAGGTATCGATGGATGCTCTAAGATTATTGGGCGCTTGGGGAGGTGTTTCATCCGTCGTAATTCCAAAATTCACCACGGATGACCCTTCATTACCCTCTTTATCGACCGCGACCACATAATAAAAATTCGTAGCTCTTCCATCCGGTTTTTCATCAATAAATGACCGGCTGGTTTTAGGTAAAAGCGTTGAAATCGCGGTATATCCCAAATCTTTATCCACCGTTTTGTAAATCAAAAACCCCTCAAAATCATCTTCAGAAACGGTATAATCCCAATCCATTTTGATGAAATGTTCCGGCGTTTCGGAAACCACGAATTTTTGAGGGGAAGCCGGCGGCGTTCTATCTCTGCCCATTGCGGTAATGACCTCGGAATATTCGCTTTCATCTCCAAAAGCATCTATCGCCAAAATCCGGTATTGATAGGGTTTGTAATTTTGATCGACCGAATCAATAAATGTGATGAATTGTTTGTCTTTCAAAAGATTGGTGCTGATATCCAAAAAGGGAGTCTGCGTCAATCTTTCAAAAGTCTTTCCATCATCGGCAGATCTTTCGATATGGTATCCACTGAATTGCTGCCCAACCGGCATTTTTTTCCATCGCAAGGTAATGCTTCGTTCATTTTCTTCGGGGGCAAGCAAAGGGGGACTATTCAATGGTTCAGGGTCGCCGTACCTAAATAATTGATAAGTGGTATCCGACAAAGCCCCCGTTGATGGGTCATTAATGGAAATTCGGTAACCCACCATGCTGTGTCTTTCCAAATCACCATCCATAAATAGTAAGCCCGATGCCTCAGCGGCTTTTTTGTCGAGGTCGGCGGCGAGCAGCGCAAAGCCAAATTTGTTTTCTAAATTTTGTGCCTCGACGACCATTCCTTTTCCTCCGCCTTTTTCTTCCCCATAAATCGCCATCGCAGCGGCCGCGGTGTAAGGTGTTTCATCCGTGACAATGGATTTCCAATCGTTTAGCGGCCAGGGTTTGAATACTTTTCCCCCAACAGCCTGGAAATTTTTGTCTCCGGATTCAAAAACCAACTTTTCGATGGTATATCCGAATGTATTTCCTTTCAGCCAAATATCGGGACTAGACGGCGCCCATCTCAATAAGAGACCGTTTTCCGTAGATTTTGAAAACAGGTAAATATCAGATTTCGCTTCGGCTGGAATATCTTGTCTCACTTCTGGAGCAGGCATTGTTGTGGGTGCATCCTGCTGTGAGAATAGCAATTGAGGGATTACTAAAAATGCGATATAAAATAATTTAGATTTCATTTTTTGTTAATTTTTGTAGCAACTTGACACCTCAATAAATCCCGAAGGGATTGAAGTTGAATAACCCTGGATGGAATCCGGGGATAATGGCGAAGATGCGCGGCAAACCCTGGAAGGGTTGAATGAGAGTGGAAATAACAGACATTCAACCCTTTTTGGGTTGTGAAAACCCTTTTTCAACTCCCCAGATTTCATCTGCGGTTATTCACATTTAATCCCTTCGGGATTTCAGAAGATGCTAAATGGGAGTAGTTACTAATTTTTATAATGATGATAATCACGACTCGTTACCAATTTGCAATTAACTTCTTCCGTCCAATAAGCATAAGCTCGTTTTCCATTTTTGACCCGGGGCACATTATGAAACAGGGTCAATTTATGCGGACCTAATAAATTCGGAGCAATCAGGAATACCCCATTATTTGTAAAATATTTGCCTTTATTAAATAAGGCATCATACGGAGGATAAAAATTATACTTCCATAAGTTTTCAACTCTTTTATTTGAATTTTTTGTGAAAGGCGATTTTTCTATACTACTGAAAAAACTGAATCTTATATCATTCCAATCACCATGAGGAATAGCCCTAAATATTTCCCAATTCCAGTAATCTACATTTTCAATAGCTTTTAGCCCTTCTGCCGGCCACCCAAGGGGTCTAAGGTGATTGTTAGCATAATCAGCACGGAGTTTTTCTTCAGCCTGTAGAAATTCAAACAAGGATTTATAATAAGGGGAACCATAATCAATCTTTGCCGTCAACATTGGATAAGATTCCTTTGTCAAATAATAATGTCCCTTTCCAAAAATAAAACTGGGACCTATTGGTTCATTGATATTTAAACTATAATAAATTGTTGCGTTTCGATTATTAATATACGGATAATGTTTTACCGTGGGGGTTCCGGTTTTTACTAATTCTTTAAACGTTTTGTATTTGCTCGTTTTGAAATGATTAAAAAATAAGTCTTTAATTCTCGGTTTTCCGCTGCTAAAATTTTTATATTCCTTGCCTTGAATGTTGAGTTTGTATTCCCCTTTATTTATCGCATCTTTTTGCGTTCCGGATGCTTCATAATTAGGATTTTCGTAGAACACCCTTCTGATGTACATATAAATTCTTTTATTGGCCGGCAGGTTCTGTGGTATTTTATAGACAACAAATTTCCCCTGCGTCCTAAGATCCATTTCACCCAAAGTTTTATCTATTGTAAAGATACTTGAATAACTATTAGGGTCATAATTAGGGTTTTTGACAGGGGTAGCAAATACCGCTTTTATGGTCGAATGCCACTGTTGCCCCGATGGGTTGTCTGCTTCGAAAAGATAATTCTGCGTTTGCTCCAATTCCAAAAATCCTTCTTTGTAATAATTGGCATCGGGAAGATATCCACCTTCGTGGTAGAATGGGTACATAAAGGCAACATTTCGAAGTGGAATTCCGTCTGGTCTAGGTCCTGTTGTAAATGTGGAAGACTCTGCCGCCGTCCAATCGGTATTGTCTTTCTTTTTGTAGGTCACCCATGTCCCATTACTCATCAATTCTTTTGCTTTTAGTACGATAGAAAACGAATGTCTCGTTTTTCCCGAAAGCATATTTTTGGGTCTAAATACCAACTCGGTATTGCTCTCCATGGTCCATTTTCCTTTTACATTTTGCTTGGTTTTTTCATCGACACATTCAAACGAATGCACATAAATTTTAAATTTCTTGGTTTTTCTCTTTTTGGTTAACGCATCATAGACTGCTACTTCATAAAGTTCGTTATCTCCAATTTTACTGTTGAAGGATACCCGTGGTTTGACAAATACGGATACCGATTTGTGGTTATCTTTTGGAGACATGGCGGAGATAAAATGAGTTCCTGAAAATGGATCCGTTTGTTGCGGAACACATGGTTGGCCAAACTGTACATTGAATCCCGTACTGCCTTCTATCAATCCACCAAGAACAGAGTACCTCATTTTTGCTCTTCCGTTGACCCAGATGGGATTTGGCAGCCCTCCCCGTATCAGCATGGCTGCCTGAATACTCGCCAAGGATAATCTGCCTTCGTAAAAAAAGAGATCTATAATCAATCCAATATCTCCTGACAATCCGGCATATAATTGTCCTTCGGCGTACCAGCCATCCATTCCCAGTGGTTTGCCCCCATTATTGCTACAAACGACACCTTCGTTTTTGAGCAAACTCAGGTCAAATCCGAACATGGCTCTGAATCTGGCATAAAGGATAGAAACTTCGATGTCTAATTTGTAATCTATATTTGCGCCCAATGCAAAACCTCCGCTGTTTTCCCTCGTTGGTTTACTGCTCGATGCCATTTGTGAGCTGCTGAATCCGCTATTTTTTATTCCTAAAATGCCACTTATAAATTTAGGCAGGGATGCCCCCGGCATGTCTTCATTTCCCATCATCACATAAGCAGAAGCCGCTACGCTGTAATCAATGACCGGTATTTTTAACTTCACTTTACCCGGCTTTGTTGGTTTGCCGATATAGAAGTGCCATTTTTCATCATTAATGGACATCGTAGAAGTGACCACCTTAAAAGTAGATTCATCCTCTGCTCCGGTCAGCAGTCCATTTTGCACATTGGCATATACATCCATGGTGGCATTAAAATCAGGCGTATCTCCTTTGAAATTTATTTTTGCTTTTAAATAAGCCTGAATGCCCTCTACATTTCCACTTCCCAGGGGATTGACAACCATGTCTTTTTTGAGCATGTAGGCATCCCCTTCCATCGACAAATTGTTTAGTCCTGTATCAGAAAATTCAAGCCCTAAGGTTACTTTCGCCCATAAAACTTCGGGTTTGGTTACGGAAAGGGTGACGCCGGCTTTCAGACCTAAAATTGTATTTTTATCAGGTGAATATCTATCGGCTGCATTGGCTCCATTTATGTTGTCTTGCATGTGGTAATAAGCGCCACCGTGAAATCCCCAGAGTTGCAGCGCGCCCATAGTAGTCAGTGGCAATGTCGGTTTTTCGTTTCCAATTTTACCCACTTCACCAAACACATACCAATAATTATAATCCGGTTTGTTGCCAAATTTTGCAGCAAGACCTACCGTTATTACCGGCGTTTCTACTCTGAGGTCGCCCATCATGCCATTACCAAATTTTGGATGGTTTTTGTAAAACTCCACAATGCCCTCCAATTTTATTGACTTTACTGCTGCATTGACTTCTATTCGCTCTAACACAATATTTTGATAGTTGAACCTCAAATCTTTTATTGTTGGAATACCTAAGGGAGCTCCACCACCAACTATTGCGTTAATCTTAAATCTGCCGGCGGCTGTAATTGCAAATCCTTCCCCCGCTTTTTCACTGTTTTTCTTTTTACCTCCAACGAGTTTGATGGATGGTTTTACGATTAAACTCAATCGACTTCCAACGCCAATTTCTCCGCTTGAGGCGACTAAGCCAATACTATCAATACTTATAGAAAACCCATTCATTTCTTTTTTAGAAGTGGAATTGGTGGCAGCGGTCGAAGTTGAGGAGTTGGAATTACCATTCGATTGGCCGGCATTGGTAGTAGAACCACCAAAGCCTACGAGGTCAAATTTTGGACCTATGAAGGCAAAAGAACCCGGTTTTTTGGAGTTGTCCGTTCCTGAGGGTGCTGTCGAAGACGCATTCGGTCCGGCAGTTTTAGGAGTCATTTTACTGATCACCATTCCTTCAAACTTTAAGCCCGGTATTTCAATAATCGCAGCCGAGTTTTCATCGGCGTTTTTGATGCTGATGATTCCTGAAAGGCTGGCTTTAAATCCCTTTTCTTTGGCGTCATTTTTCAGAATAAATTGAGAGGATCCATCAAAATCAATGTGTGCTTTGAGCCAATCGATATCATACCCGCCTTTATTGGGTTTTACGGCAAAAGACAGGCTCAGTGGTTCTCTTTTTTGGTTGCCAGTTTGATTGGTGTTTTCAATTGGTTTTGGTTTATCTACGATGCCTTCATAAGTGAGGTATTTTTCTTTTGGCAGTATCGGAAGCCCTAATTTTCCTTCCATTTTTACAGATTTGAATTGCCCCCTGATAATATCGAGGCTCAACTTTTCGATGGATATTGCAAATCCTTCCAGCGATCCTTTTTCGATTGAAAGAACTTTAACCGCTTCCCCTTTTATGGAAACACCAACTTTATCTTTGATAAAATTCTTCAAAATTATGGCGGTTCTTTCTTCTTCGCCGGAAAACCCCCAACCTTTTGGCGCTTTGATGAGCGCCTCAGAAAACCATACACCCTGCCATTTTTTTCCAGCCTCCTCAGCAGAATAACCGGGTGGGAAGTTGATGCCGGTGGGATTCTGTTTATCCGAATGGTCGTAAAATCCATTTTTTAATTCAAAGCTAAATCCTGCTAAACCGGGTATTTGGCAGGCTGATATTTCTGCTGAAAGAATGAAATTTTTTGTGGATTTGAAGGTGCCGGAAAGAGTGAGTTTGGCTTTGGTATTTCCATCTTCAATGATTTCGCCGGCTTCATTTTCAGGAAGTAATATTTTTCTCGGAATGGCGAGTTCGGCGGTTAGTTGCCCTTCGACAAATCCCGTTTTATCCAATTTGACAAAGGTACCAGAGACTTCCCCCTGCCCACCTTCATCGGACGCTTTCAATTTTATGTCGCCACCGGAAAGTGGAATGTCGTAATCCTTACCAAGAAATAGTTTTACATTATCGCCGATACCTTCGGAAGTAAAACAAACATTAGTAGCTCCGAGTGTTGGAATATATTTTCCCCACTCTGGATTTTCAATGCTAAACAAGGCGGTAAGGGATGCCTGTTCGGGCGTAAATTTCATGCTCGTGATGCCTACCACCATCGTTTCTCCAGCTACATCGCGATCCATTCCCAAAGGAAGCGGAGTGGGTTTATTCGAATTCACCGCTCCAATTTTCACCCGATGCCGGAGGTAGGTGGTCATTGCCGCTGCTTTTTCAAAATCAATGTCCAAATATTTCGATGCTCCAGACGCAACGATGCCGTCCAGTTGCACCGTCGTTTCATCGTATTTGCCTTTGGCTTTACCGGCGATAACCTGCTTCTTTTTATTTGTTTTCAGGCCTTCAAAACTCACTTTGACTTTTACAATTTTTCCACCCAGTTTCAAGCTTACAAATCCTTTTCCCTCAAACCCATCAGTTATATTTCCTGTAAAACCTTTTTCCACATTCAAGGGTATCTTACCCATCGTATATTTTCCGCTTTTCAGCCGCACACTGGTTTGGTCATCCGGCAATTCTGCCAGGAATTCGCTGCCACAGTTTTCGGCCTTTGCCACAGTTTCCGATTTGCCATATTTAAAGGTGACAATTTTGCTATACCCACCGTTTTCAAATTTGTCTTTTTCGGCGCTACTTTTTACGTTGATAGCCATGCTATAAACATGGTCCTTGACCCAAACAACCGAGTCGGGAAGGAAAGCAGTGTCTTTGGCTACAATGGGTCCGTTC
>CAZJYF010000173.1:0-7641 GCA_964549665.1 uncultured Saprospiraceae bacterium | reverse complement strand
ATAGATGCCCCGCATTTTTGCTCTACCAACTTCCCGGTTTTCAAACTTTTGAAGGATGGTCAAAATAGCTGTTGCGATATCTCTCGCGTAGGTCGGTGTGCCAATTTGGTCAAAAATGACGCTCAATTCTTTGGGTTCCTCTGCCAGGCGAAGAATCGTTTTGACGAAGTTGTTCCCGAAAGAAGAATAGACCCAAGAGGTGCGAATAATCATGGTGCCCGGATGCGCTTTCAAGGCCAGTTCATCTCCTTTCAATTTTGACTTGGCGTAAATGGATTGCGGGTTGGTGGGGTCGCCTTCTTTAAAAGGCGTATTTTGGTCGTTGTCGTAAACGTAATCGGTAGAAAGGTGGATAAGTGGAATGCCTTTCAAGCGGCAGGCTTCCGCGATATTTTTGGCTCCTTCAGCATTCACCTTGTAGGCTACTTCCGGCTCGCTTTCGGCCTTATCAACTACCGTGAAGGCGGCACAATTGACACAGCAATGGAAGTCGTGTTTTTTAAAAAAATGAGTCACCTCCGATTGGTGGGTGATGTCCAAATCTTTTGAATGGGCAAAGAGAAAATGAAAGTAGGGGTTCGTTTGCGAAAGCTGCAAAAACTCCTGTCCCAACTGACCGCTGGCCCCTGTGATGAGAATGGTATTCATCTTGGTTTAATACTTTCGATGCTGTCCAAATTGCGGCAAAGTTTTATCTTTTTCCGAAAGAACAATCTTTTCCAAATCAATTTCCCAGTCAATTTTCAGTCTAGGGTCGTTGAAAATAATCCCCGCTTCGTGTGCTTTCGAATAGAAATTATCGCATTTGTAAGAAAACAAAGCCCGCTCGCTCAACACCAAATAGCCGTGGGCAAAACCCCGCGGGACATAGAGTTGCAACTTATTTTCTCCGCTCAGATGGATGCCGAACCATTGTCCATGTGTAGGGGAATCCTCCCGCAGGTCCACGGCGATATCGAGCACTTCTCCTTCAATTACGCGCACCAATTTGGCTTGGGCGAAAGGTTCCACCTGATAGTGCAATCCGCGCAGGATGCCGTAGGAAGAAAGGGCTTGATTATCCTGCACGAAGCTGCGGTCAATCCCAGCTTTTTTAAATATTTTCTCATTGAAACTTTCGTAAAAATAGCCCCGGTCATCCTCCCAAACCTTTGGTTCGTAAAGAATTATCCCGGAAATCCCAATTTCGGTAAACGGCATCTCAATTTCGTTGATAATCATGTGATTGGATTGGATTAGTTAGTGTGCTTTGGGGAGGGGATTTGCTGCGATTCCAATTCAATCATTCAAAAATATGACCAGTTATTTTTTTTAAAATTCCGAGGCGCTATTTTTGCCGGAAAAAGATGGATATGGGAACGCCGCAGAAGTCGAATTTTTCCCGCATCTGATTTTCCAGGTAATTCTTGTAACTCTCTTTGATGTATTTGGGATTATTGCAAAAAAAGGCAAAAGCGGGATAGTAGGTCGGCAATTGGGTGACGTATTTGATTTTTACAAAACGCCCTCGATGCGACGGAGGTGGCACCTTTTGAATAGCTTCCAACATGACGTCGTTGAGTTTGGAAGTCTTTATATTTTGTTGACGTCGCTCATGGACATCTAGACCCACTTCGATGGCTTTGAAAATGCGTTGCTTTTCGGTGACGGAAACGAAAACGACCGGCACGTCGTCAAAGGGAGCAATCTTTCGCTTGATTTCTTTTTCGAAATCCCGCGCCGTGTTGGATTCTTTGTCCATCAAGTCCCATTTGTTGACCAACAACACGATGCCTTTGTTCCGCTTTTTTGCAAGCCCGAAGATACTCATATCCTGTTGTTCCATCCCTGTCTGCGCATCAATCATCAAGATGCAAACATCGGCATCTTCGATGGCTTTGATGGCCCGCATGACGGAGTAGAATTCCAGGTTTTCGTGGACGCGGGATTTCTTGCGAATTCCGGCGGTATCGATGAGGAGGAATTCTTTTCCAAATTTAGAATATTTGGAGTGAATCGAATCGCGCGTAGTGCCGGGAATATCGGTAACGATGTTTCGTTCTACCCCGAGGAGGGCATTGGTCAGCGAAGACTTTCCTACATTCGGCTGCCCCACGATGGCGAATTTGGGAAGCTTGGGTTCCAGGGGGTCTTCTTCCTCGATGTGCAGCGTCACGGCGTCCAACAAATCGCCCGAACCGCTTCCGGTGAGCGAAGAAATGAAGAAGGTCTCTTCAAAGCCGAGGCTCCAAAATTCGTTGGCTTCCAACTGCCGGACGTTGTTATCCACTTTATTGACGACCAAAAGAACGACCTTGTCGGAACCACGCAGCATATTGGCAATCCCTTCATCCAAATCCGTGATGCCCGTCGTCACATCTACCAAAAAAATGATGACCGCGGCCTCTTCAATCGCGATTTGCACCTGCTCGCGAATGGCAGCCTCGAAGACGTTCTCCGACCGCTGTACAAAGCCCCCCGTATCTACCACGGTGAAGCTTTTTCCGTTCCATTCACAAATCCCGTATTGGCGGTCGCGAGTCACCCCGCTCGTATCGTGAATTATTGCCTGACGTTCTCCAATCAGGCGATTGTAAAGGGTCGATTTCCCAACATTAGGACGGCCCACAATAGCTATAATGTTTCCCATGCTTTATGCTCTGAATTTTCTTAGCGCGAAGGTACGCCTTTTGATTGGAACGGCTTGAATTTTCGGTGGATGATGTACTCAAAGCGCTAACAGACCTATTGATACCCAAACCGCTTCAACATCTGCTCATCATCCCGCCAATTGTCGCGCACCTTCACCCGCAGTTCGAGGAAGACCTTTCGTTCGAGCCATTTTTCGATGTCTTTGCGGGCTGCCGTACCCAACCGCTTGATAGCCGAGCCTCCTTTTCCGATGAGGATGGGTTTTTGCGTTTTGCGGCTCACAAAAATAAGCGCTTCGATGCGAACGAGGGCTTCTCCTTTTTTGGTGGTGGTTTCTCTGAATGATTCAATTACGACTTCCGCCGAGTAGGGAATTTCCTGATGGTACAACTCCAAAATCTTTTCGCGGATGATCTCACTGACGAAAAAACGTTCCGGTTTATCCGTCAACTGGTCCTTCGGAAAATATTCGGGACCTTCCGGCAATTTGCTCAAAATCAATTCCAGCACCTTGTCGGTGTTGGTTTTCTTCAAAGCTGAAATTGGAATGGTTTCCAAAAACCCAACGCGCCGGTTCCAGCTTTGAATCAAATCTGCAATTCTTTCTGTGGTGGTGAGGTCCGTTTTGTTGATAATTAAAAAAAGCGGCGCCTCGACCTTCCGCAACTGATTAATTACCGGGTCGTCGTCCTCGTAGCTTTCGCCCGCTTCCGTGACAAAGAGCATGATATCTGCATCTTCGAAGGTCGTCCGAACAAAGCGATTCATCGCCTCCTGCATTTTGTAGGCGGGGTTTTCGATAATCCCCGGCGTATCCGAGAATACGACCTGAAAATCATCGCTGCTCAAGATGCCGATAATCCGGTGGCGGGTCGTTTGCGGCTTGTTGGTGATGATTGACATGCGCTCGCCCACCAAGGCATTCATGAGCGTTGATTTGCCCACATTCGGGCGACCAATGATATTGACAAAGCCGGATTTATGCATTTGGAGGTCTTACTTTTTGGGTTAATGTATCTATCAGGATGGCTACATCCGAAAAATCTTTTGAAAGCTTTTTTAATTCTAAAAGCTCCAACATCGCCGAACCATCCCTCAATTTAGAACGATATTTTAGCTTCCTTACTATACCTCGTTTTTCAATTTCAAAATATCTTTGGAGCAAGATGTTAAGAATTCTGGCAGGGGCGACAATATTTTTTGGATGTCTGTCTTTTAGCAAATCATCCTCTTTCAAAGGCGTATTTTTTCGCCGTTTTGAAATAATGAAATTACTCTCGACATATTCTTCAATTTTATCCGGTTGGGAAAGAATCCAGGCTTCCATAGCCTGAATCATAAAAAACACCTTTTCCGCGTGAACAAGAAGCTGGAATTCTGCGAGTTTATTCTTTCTTTCGGACTCGGCAGCATCCAGGTCGAGTAAAATGAGCAGGTTTGGATTTTTTTCGATGCTGGCATTAAAATCCTTGACCGTTTGATTATTCGGACCGCGCATTTCGATTATCAGCCTAGGTTGATGGGGGGTCAGCGTTGGGGCAAGCAATTTGTGAAAGCCTTCTCTAAGCAATTCCGTTCCGCCGGTCGGGTCGTTCAAAGTTCCGCCTTCGATAAAAATGGTCACTTCTACCATCGCACCCCTCCTAATTGTCCGTTCAGCCACAATTGCCCCGATAAAAAGCTGTCATTCCAATTGGCAAAATCCTCTTCACTTTTACAAGAAACGACGGTTTCATTCGCTTTGTTCTTTTCAAATACCCAAATATCTTCAAGTTCAAAATTATTCAATAGCAGTGGAGAGTGCGTAGCAATTATCATTTGGGTTCCCTGTTTTGCAGCATATTTTATGGCTTTTGCAATCGTCTTAATCATATCCGGGTGGAGTCCAATTTCGGGTTCATCTATGCAAATAAGTTTTCCTTTTTGCGGGTTGTATAAAATGGCGAGTAAAAGAAGAAATCGCAAGGTGCCATCGGAAATGTGTTCAACACTAATACTCTTATCGAGTTGTTTTTCTCTCAAAACGAGCAATGATTTGGACCCCAAAAAATCAAAACTAATGTCCTTGAACATTGGGTTGATGCTCGCTAAAAGTTCTTCGATTTTTTCATACGCCAAAGAATGGTGGTTTTTTATCTTTTGAAGAATCTGAACCAAATTTTCACCATTGGGCAAGAGTTTGTTTTCCACCCCAAAAGCGCTCAATTGCCGGATTGGGCTTTTTTGAGTTGTATCAAAATAATCATAAACGACAATTTCCTCGATAGCTCTTTTTAATGTGAAAAGAGGGTAAAATCTTTCCGGGTCAGAAATTTGACTTAGAACGGTTTCTTCAGTTTTAAAGGAGAGTTGTTTTTCTTCTTGAGGGTATTTGTGGGTTGAAATTTGACCACCTTCCCAAGTTTCTATTTCACCCCTTCCATTTCTCATCTTTAAAAGATTAAAAGGAGGCAATTGCTTCTTATTCTTATTTTGGGAAAATATCAACTCTGACAAATAATACCCTCCACTACCGGATTTATGGATAGTTATTTCATAAACAATATCATTTGGAAATCTAAAACTATTCGCATCCGCAACTTCATTTAAGGCATGACAATCAAATTCGTAGGTTATTTTAATGCTATCGGCTTGCGTTTTGCTAAAATTACAAACCGAAGTAAACCCACTCCAATCTTTCAAAAACAAACTTTCAAATCCCCTCTTCCCGGCGATGCTGTCGTGCAATAATTGAATGGCTTTGATGAAATTTGATTTACCACTACCATTGATTCCCACGAGAACGTTTACGTCGAGGTTGAGTACCACGGTTTGTTTGCTTCCGAAGCTAAAAAAATTCTGTATGGTAATACTTTTTATCATCTGAATATTCTATGGGTTTACTGCCAGGCGAAAATACGTTTTTTTGAGGAATGAAGAAATAATAAGAGTTTGCGAAAAAATAAATGGCGGCCACTTATTTCAATGTCAACCCTTTGCGTAGAAACAATACCCACTGAAAACCTCCCCGTGCAACCAGAAAAATGACCAGGGCAAGCCAAAGTCCGTCATTTCCCAAGGGCTTATTCAAAATGAAAAAACTGACCAAAAAAACCACCAAAGCCAGCAACATGCTGTTTCGCATAGCTTTTGAAGCCGTCAGCCCGATGAACACGCCATCCCAAATATAGCTCGGCGTACCCAATACGGGAAGGATTATCATCCAAAAAAGGAAGGGTATCGCCGCTTGAATGACGGCTTGTTGATTCGTGAAAACTGCCAGCAGTTGTTCGCCGAAGACCCAATAAAACAGACTGAAAAGCGCTGCCATCAACATGCCCCAGGCAAAAGAAAACCGGATGGCTTTGCGGGTAGCACTTGCATTTTCTGCCCCCGAATACTTTCCCACGAGGATTTCGGACGCAAATGCAAATCCATCCACTGCGAACGACATCCAGTTGAGGTATTGCATCAAAATGACATTGACGGCCAAAATCATTTTACCAGAGGCAGATGACTGGCTGTAAAAAAATCCAAAAGCAAAAGTCAGGCAAACTGTACGGATGAAGATGTCCCGGTTGATGGCGAGGAAGCGGCTGAGTTCTTCCAGTTTCAAAACAGCCTGCCTGCTGTAATGCTTTAAATAAGAACCGTATTTCCTGCAAAAAAGGAAGACCGCTACCAGCAGTCCAATGTATTGTGCCAACACAGTACCCCAAGCTACGCCCGCCACATCCATGCCCAGATGCCAGACAAAAAGATAGCTCAGAACGATGTTTGCCACATTGATAACGATGGTGAGTGCGAGCGGGTAAATGGCGTTTTGCATTCCAAAAAACCACCCCATGAAGGCAATCAAGCCCAAGGTGGCGGGTGCAGCCCAGATGCGAATGAAAAAATATTCGTTGACCAATTCACGCTGTTCTGCGCCCACATTCATCAGGAAAAAACTCGCTTTTGCGAAAGGAATTTGAAGCGCCAAAATCAGGCTTGAAACCAACAGGGATACTATCATTGCCCTTGCCAGGGTATTAGTAATAGATTCATCGTCTTGTTTGCCGAAAGCTTGGGCAGTGATGCCGGTAGTGCCCATGCGCAAAAAGCCAAAGTTCCAGTAAATGAAGTTGAAAATCATGGACCCCACGCCAACTGCTCCAATATGGACCTCTGAAAGTCGTCCCATCAAGGCGGTGTCAACGGTGCTGAGAAGGGGTACGGAAATGTTGCTGAGGATGCTTGGGATGGCTAGGCGGAGGATTTCTCGATTCATGAAGGTAAAGGCGAAAGCGAGCGGTGTTTGTAATTAATACTGCTTTAGTAGATGCTTAATATTTCCAGGAATAGCTGAGCCTGATTTCGTGCGCGCCCCCAAATTCCGGTCCGAAGGTTTTGTTGAATTGGGTATAGGAATAGCCCATTTTGAACAAAGCGCTATTGTTAAAATCTCCTCCGAAATAACGGAAGAACCCCACCTCAAACTGGATTGCCCCGGTGGAAGAACCGCCGAAGCCCAACCACAGGAGGTCGCTAAATTCATATTTCAAATTGGCGTCGAGGTGGATGGTTCCATCGGGGACGTATTTCAACCAAAAAGAGGGCTCCAGCCAGGAATCATTCGAAAAGCCGACATATGCCCCTCCGGTGAGGTAGTAATGGCGCAGTCGCTGAATCCGAAAGTCGTTGGCGTTGTTTTTAAATTGCAAGTCCAAGCCAAAGGTTTGGGGGATAGAGATGCCGGCGTAAAAGCGCTCGTCGTAATACAGCATGGCGCCAAGCCCAAAATCTGGAAAAAATTTGGTTTGATTTTCGGCAGCGACATCGCCTGGTTGGAAAAATTGAAGGTCCGCCCCATCCACTTTGTACTGCACCAATCCGGCGCTTAGCCCGGCAACGAGTTGGAGTTCATTGTTGATGTCGATGGCGTAGGCGAATCTGCCATAAGCCCCGGTAAATCCGGTGGGGCCGGTTTGGTCCCTGGTTAAATGTCCACCGAAAACGATGCCGATGTCTTCATTATAAAATTCAAAGTCT
>CAZJYF010000172.1:0-7661 GCA_964549665.1 uncultured Saprospiraceae bacterium | reverse complement strand
CTGGCAAAAAAGTAGGATACAAGATGAGGCTGAAATTGATGTTTTTCCCAGCCTCACTTTCCCAGGTGCTGCCAATTTGTCCTCTGCCTTTGTATTGATTCAAAGTCGAAATGACCGTTCCTTCACTTGGTTTGCTTTTTGATAGAAGCAAAAGTGCATAATCATTGGTAGATGCCAATTTGGCAAATTGTTTGAAAACCTTGCCAATAAATAAGGTGTTAGAACTATCCAAAAGGAATTAATTTAGTAACTTTGGTTAATACGATTTTTATCCAAATCAACTTTTTGCAAGTTTGAAAAGGTAAACAAAAACTAACTTGCTGAAGGTTGTTTTTTTATATGACAGGCAAAGCCAAATTAAAAAAAATAAAATAATCCTTACTTTTGATTCCCGAAGGGCTAACCATTATTTCACTACCTTTGCAAATTAATTCTCAACCAAACACAAAATACAATTTGCAATTTTAAAATCCCGATTTTGAATATACAAACTGCGGTTAAAAAAAACCTAAATACCGAAGAACTAAATGATTTGATACTGGACAGCATTCTCGATATCAAAGGGAAAAAAATTTTAAAGCTGGATTTGCGACAATTGGAGGATGCGGCTGCCGATTTTTTTGTTATTTGTGAGGGAGATTCCCATACACAAGTCAAAGCAATTGCTGACAACATATACAATAGACTGAAGCGGGAAGCTGACAGCCTACCCTATCATTATGAAGGCCATCGAAATGCTCTGTGGATTTGCCTGGATTATTTCGATACCGTCGTACATGTTTTTTACAAGGAGACCAGAGCATTTTATCAATTGGAAGAATTGTGGAGTGATGCCATCTTTTCAGAATACAAAAATTTGTGAAAGTTTGATGTTTATTGTTCTGTAATTATATAAACAATAATTATCATAAGAATTAAGTATCGGTCAATAACTAATTTTTTAAATTCAAAGTGGCATTTCAACGATTTTACAACACTAAAAAAGGATGGATAATAATAAAAATCAAGATATAAAACCAAAGGGTTCAAAATTCAATTCCTATTGGATTTACGGGGTGATATTACTGTTTTTGCTGGGACTAAACTTTTACAGTCTTTCCAATTCAAGTAACGACCCCATTAAATTTCCGCGATTTGCAACGATGGTGAGGGCAGGAGATGTGGAACGATTGGAAATTATTAATGAAAAATATGCCCACATTTACATCAAGGAAAGTGCCTTGAGCAAAAGTGAATATAAGGATGCTACGCAAAGTAGCTTCGGCGCATCGCGTCCCCATTATATTTTCAATGTTGGTAATTTGCAGGTTTTTTCCGAAGCCTTAAAAACCTTAAATGATTCCCTTCAACCCGAAAATAGGATTTACCCTGAATACATAGAAAAGCAAAACTGGCTTGCCCCAATCCTAAGTTGGATATTGCCTATTATCATTATAATCGCCATTTGGGTTTTTATCATGCGGAGGGTCAGTGGTGCAGGTGGAGGACCGGGTGCACAAATTTTTAATATAGGCAAATCAAAAGCAACCCTGTTTGACCAAAATTCCAAAGTCACTGTCACCTTCGAAGACGTGGCAGGCTTGGACGAAGCCAAAGAAGAAATCATGGAAGTGGTTGACTTTTTGAAAAATCCAAAAAAATACACCTCACTCGGTGGTAAAATTCCAAAAGGAGTTCTGTTAATTGGGCCTCCAGGTACGGGGAAAACTCTTTTGGCTAAAGCTATGGCTGGTGAGGCCGCCGTGCCCTTCTTTTCTATTTCCGGTTCTGATTTCGTTGAGATGTTCGTCGGAGTAGGGGCTTCGAGAGTGCGTGACTTGTTTCGGCAAGCCCGTGAAAAGGCTCCTTGCATCGTGTTCATAGACGAAATTGATGCTATCGGGCGTGCACGAGGACGCGCTAGTTTTCAGGGGGGCAATGATGAGAGGGAAAATACCCTGAACCAGTTGCTAGTTGAAATGGACGGTTTCAGTACCGACAAGGGAGTCATTCTGATGGCAGCCACCAACCGACCGGATGTTTTGGACAATGCCCTCCTACGACCAGGACGTTTTGACCGGCAAATCGGCCTTGACCGTCCTGATTTAAAAGCTAGAGAAGCCATTTTCAAGGTTCATATGAAACACATCAAAATCGGCAAAACAATAAAACCATCCATTCTGGCGGAAATGACCCCAGGCTTTGCCGGCGCCGACATTGCCAATATCTGCAATGAAGCTGCACTCATCGCTGCCCGGCGAAGCAAAAAGACAGTGAGCATGAGTGATTTTGATTATGCTTTAGACCGTGTTATTGGAGGTTTGGAAAAAAAGAACAAAATCATCTCCCCCGGGGAAAAGAAAATTATTGCCTACCATGAAGCCGGTCATGCGATTTGCGGATGGTTTCTGGAACACGCCTCCCCCCTAGTTAAAGTGACCATCGTTCCTCGTGGAATCGGCACCTTGGGCTACGCACAATACCTCCCCAAAGAGGAATACATCACCCGCACCGAACAATTGCTTGACAGGATGTGTATGACGTTCGGCGGTAGGGCGGCAGAATCCATCATTTTCGATAAAATATCCACCGGCGCTCAAAATGACCTAGACCAAGCGACAAAAATGGCCTACAGCATGGTCGCTATTTTTGGCATGAACGATAAGGTGGGACAGGTTTCTTTTTACGGAATGCAAAACGAGCAATTTCAATTCCAAAAACCTTATTCGGATGAAACCGCTGCCATGATTGATGAAGAAGTTCGCCGCCTGACAGATTCCCAATACGAAAGAGCCAAAAAATTACTTGTGGAAAA
This sequence comes from uncultured Saprospiraceae bacterium, assembly GCA_964549665.1. Lineage (GTDB taxonomy): Bacteria > Bacteroidota > Bacteroidia > Chitinophagales > Saprospiraceae > CAZJYF01. The sequence goes on along the minus strand of CAZJYF010000172.1, from coordinate 4,867 downwards.
ACGCAATGAATTAGAATTGCTGGCTAATAAATTGCTGGAAAAAGAGGTGCTGATAAAATCAGACGTGGAGCGTTTGATTGGGCAGCAATCCATTTTTGAGGGCAAAAATGTAAAACAAAATGGGACTTCGTTAAAGAAAAAGAACGAAGAAAGTGAAGCGGAAGAAATAAAAGAGTCCTAATTTCTTAGGGACCATACGCCAAAATCTTTTCCATAAAAGGTCGAAGCGCTTTCAGGGCTGCTTCGACCTTTTATTTTCGAAGCAGGTTATTTTTTTTGTTTTATTGGTATCCATACTTCTTCTTCTGAATTTGGGTCATCGTTTCTGTATTTATCCCCCAACAGTTCAAAATGCGCTCTACTGTCCAATATGTATTCAGACTTTGGTAACCATTGACCGAAAATAAACTGAAACGTTTTTTGAAATTCACTTGCCCGTCCTTTGTGAACAAAAACCGCGTATAATCCACCTTCCAAAGTATACGTCTCAAAACCATCGGGAATTTGGGTCAAGTCTGATATTTCAATTGCAGCGCATTTTGTGAATTCCGTATTGGGGTTAAAATCTTTAAAATCAAGCTTCTTATCATAAACCTGTACACTATAAAGGTCGGGAGTCACAGAAATTTTAAAATCCCTTATTTTAATCATAAAACTCTGCCACAGGCTGAAAGTCATGTTACTTGCCAACGACATTTTAATAGATTTGCCGACTAATATTTTTTCGGACAGTTTTTCTATTCGCGGTTCCATATTAATCCTCCAAATCAGTTTTCTGGTCCTTTTCAGATGATAAGACGATAATTGTTTGAAACGAAAACTTTGCACCAAGCACCCCCTCAATACGCCATCAACCTTTCCAATTGCTTACCAAAACGCTCCACCGGCAAAAACTTTTTCTCCAAATTGGCAGCAAAAGGCACCGGCGTATCCAAACTTGCTGCTCGCAGCACTGGGCCGTCCAAATGCTCGAAAAGATGTTCCGAAATATAGGCGGCTATCTCCCCGCCGATTCCTGCAAACAGCGTGTCCTCATGCAGAATAATTACTTTATTCGTTTTTTTCACCGTGGCTTCAATAGCTTCATAATCAAGGGGTGATAAAGTGCGAAGGTCCAAAATTTCAGCATCAATGCCCATTTCTTCCACCACTCGTTTTGCCCAAAGAACCCCCATGCCATAAGTAATAACGGACACCTCCGACCCTTCCCTCGCAACGCCTGCTTTTCCAATTTCCAATGAATAATAGTCGTTGGGAATGGCTTCTGAAATGCGGCGGTAAAGGGCTTTATGCTCGAAAAATAGCACCGGATTAGGGTCTTCAAAACTCGCCAATAGTAGCCCCTTTGCATCGTATGGATTGGACGGATAAACGACCTTCACACCGGGGGTGTGGACGAACCAAGCCTCATTGCTTTGCGAATGAAAAGGACCTGCACCTACCCCGCCACCGCACGGCATTCGAATGACGACATCGGCATTTTGCCCCCAGCGATAATGCACTTTTGCGAGGTTGTTGATTATCTGATTAAAGCCGCAACTCACAAAATCAGCAAACTGCATTTCCACCATCGCTTTGTAACCTTTAATACTCAAGCCAAGTGCAATGCCAACGATAGCGCTTTCGCAAAGGGGCGTATTTCGAACCCTTTCTTTTCCAAATTCTTTAGCGAAGCCCTCTGTTATTTTAAAAACACCGCCATAATCGGCGATGTCCTGCCCCATCAGAATTAGCTTTTCGTGTTTTTGCATCGCCTGTCGCAAACCGTCGGAAATGGCGTCGATGAATCGTTTTTCAGAGGTCTTAATGGAAGTGGGCAAGGTGCATTTTAGAGGCAAAGGCGCATAAACCCCTGCCAATTCCATTTCTTCATCCGATTCAATATCGGGCTGATTGAAGGCAATTTTCAGAGCCGTTTGAATGTTCGTTTTTATTTCAGCCCGAAGGGCACTAATTTTTTTGGCATCTAACAACTTTTTTTCCACCAAAAATCCTTCGTACTGCTCAAGCGGGTCTTTGGCCGACCATTCGTCCAGCAATCTTTTAGGAACGTATTTGGTGCCGGAGGCTTCTTCGTGCCCCCGCATTCGAAAGGTTTTGCATTCCAGCAAAAAGGGTTGTGGTTGTTCTCGCAATTCAGCAGCTATTTTGGAAATCGCGGTATAAACTTCCAAAATGTTGTTTCCATCAATGGTCAAAGACCTCATGCCGTAACCCAATGCACGGGAAGCCAAATTATCGCAATGGTACTGCTCATTGGTGGGAGTGGAAAGCCCATAGCCATTGTTTTCAATTACAAAAATGACCGGCAATTGCCAAACGGATGCAACATTCAGCGCTTCGTGAAACTCTCCTTCGCTTGTACCCCCCTCGCCGGTAAAGGCTAAAGAAACTCTTCCTTCCCCGCTTAATTTATATGCTAATGCCACGCCGGCAGCCAACGACAATTGGGGGCCCAAATGAGAAATCATCCCAACGATATTATAATCGGTTGCTCCAAAATGGAAAGAGCGGTCTCTTCCTTTGGTAAACCCAAATTCTTTCCCCTGCCACTGACTAAAAAGTCTTTCTAATGGAATCTCACGGGTAGTGAAAACCCCCAAATTCCGGTGCATGGTGAAGATGAATTCATCTTGCAATAAAGCACTCGCGGCCCCCACGGAAATTGCCTCCTGACCAATACCCGAAAACCATTTGCTGATTTTTCCCTGCCGAAGCAAAATCAACATTTTTTCTTCAATCATGCGGGGTTCAAGCAGGCGTTCGTAGAGCTTTAGCAGGGTTTTATTTGGAAGTTTCCCTTGCTTGAATTCCATTTTATAATCTGAGATCACTGGCATAAGTTATTCTTTCTTCATATGAAAAACGATTTCGCGAAAGCTCCAATGAGAATGTGAACTTTCACCTTCGAGGGAATGGAAGGTGTCTCCTGATATCTTTCCATTCAAGAGTTAAATTTTTATCTCCTAAATCGAGTAGTCTAAGTTGCAAATATGATGTAAAAATATAAGATTTCTCGTTTGAATGCGGCGACTTTTCAAAATATATCTAACTTTAGTAATTCATTTTTAAAAACCTATTCCTTCACCGTTCCTTATCAAATCAAACTCAGCATGTTCAAAAAACTCGTCTATTTAAGTTTCTGTTTTTCAATGTTTTTAATGGCTTGCCATAGTGATTCTGACAAGCAATCCGGTTCAGACGACTCATCGGACAGTATGGCAAAGTTTGCCAAGGATACCAAATTCAAAGAGGCTCACGAAATTCCCGCGGAAATTAATTTCCAAGGGAAGGGCAAAATGATAACCTTCAAAACCCCCGACGGCAGAGAAGGGAGCGCCTATTCAGTAAAGAAAGCCGAACCTACCAATAATTACCTTTTTATCAGTCACGAATGGTGGGGATTGAACGACTTCATCAAGCGGGAGTCAGACCGCCTTTTTGAAGCCTTAGGCGATGCCAACGTTTTGGCACTCGATTTGTACGACGGCAATGTCGCCGACAACCGGGATGACGCGGGGAAATTTATGAGTGCGGTCAAACGAGAAAGAGCAGAAGCTATTATCAAAGGGGCCCTGCAATATGTGGGTCAGGACGCGAAAATTGGCACCATCGGATGGTGCTTTGGAGGCGGTTGGTCTTTGCGAACTTCTATTTTAGCTGGAAAACAGGGGGTCGGCTGTGTCATGTTTTACGGACTGCCGGTGAAAAAAGCGGACGAATTAATGCCACTTCAAGCTGACATTTTAGGACTTTTCGCCAAAAAAGATGACTGGATAAATGAAAATGTCATTGGCGCATTTGAAGCCTTGACAAAAGCTACCGGCAAAAAAATGGAGGTGCATTGGTTCGATGCCGCCCACGCTTTCGCCAACCCCACTAGCCCGCGATACAACGAAGAGGCAGCCCAAAAAGCAAATAAACTGGCATTGGATTTTTTAAAAAGCCATTTGTAAAATCAATTGCTATTTTTGCCATTCGAAATAGAGGCTGTCTCAAAAATCCTGATTTGCAAAATTTTACAAATTTGGTAAATCAATAACTCATTGGTTTTAAATTCACTAAATCTGAAAGATTTTGCAAATTGATGTTTTGCAAGGTCTTTTGATACAGCCACAAGCAAAACCAAATTTGACACCATGAATAAAGATTTTCTAAAAAAACTAGGACTTAAAAAGCACAATCCGGGAACCAGCACCGGGAAACAATCAACTACTTCAGCCAAATACATCAAATCCTTTTCCCCCGTAGATGGTGAATTAATCGGAAGTGTCAGTATAACTACCAAGGAGGAATACGAGCAACTCATTCAGCAGGCGCAGGAGGCCTTCAAAATATGGCGAACCATTCCCAGCCCAAAGCGAGGTGATTTGGTTCGTCAATACGGCGATGAATTGAGAAAACACAAAGAACCACTCGGCCGCCTTGTTTCCTACGAGATGGGGAAAAGTTTGCAGGAAGGCTGGGGTGAAGTTCAGGAAATGATTGACATCTGCGACTTTGCCGTGGGCTTATCGAGGCAGTTGTATGGCTTGAGTATGCACTCAGAACGACCTTTCCACCGGATGTACGAGCAATGGCATCCTTTGGGGATAGTAGGTATTATTTCCGCCTTCAATTTCCCCGTTGCCGTGTGGTCATGGAACGCGATGATTGCGTTGGTATGTGGGGATGTTTGTGTTTGGAAACCTTCGGAAAAAACGCCTTTATGCGGTCTAGCCTGTCAAACAATTTTGCAAAAAGTATTGAAACAGAACGATGTGCCGGAAGGCATTTGTTGCCTCATCAACGGCGATTACCAAGTTGGGGAATTGATGACGAAAGACTCCCGTGTACCCCTCATTTCAGCCACCGGTAGTACCCGGAT
>CAZJYF010000171.1:0-7671 GCA_964549665.1 uncultured Saprospiraceae bacterium | reverse complement strand
TTTTTCGGGCCCGGTGACGAATGGCTATGGCCGCTTCGTCGAGATACGATTGCGATTTGAGACGAGGCAATTTGTAGTCCATCGCCTCGCCGGAATAGGTGACGAAGATGGTTGGAATGCAGAGTGTCTTTCCCTCTCCAACTTCCAAAATAAAGGCAGGAGAAGATGGGTCCCACGCGGTATAACCGCGAGCTTCAAAAGTAGAGCGCAAGCCACCCCCTGGAAAACTCGACCCGTCGGGTTCCTGCTGTGCCAAAGTATCCCCGTCAAAGGCTTCTATCACTTCTCCCGTATGGGTCAGTGTAAAAAAGGAATCGTGTTTCTCGGCAGTTTTGCCGGTGAGGGGCTGAAACCAATGTGTGTAGTGGGTGGCCCCTTTATCCTGTGCCCATTTTTTCATGGCATCAGCTACCACGCCGGCATCCTCGCGGGATAATTTCGAACCGGATTGAATAGCTGCTTTAACATTTAGAAAAGCTTTCTCAGAAAGGTATGATTTCATAGCGGCATCGTTAAAAACATTGCAGCCAAAAAAAGAAGAAATTTTCCCGGAAGGGGTCTCCACTAAATCGTAATCAAAATCTGACCGATTTATAATGGTGTCAATTGCATTAAATCTGGATAAACTCATGATTGTTTATTTTAAAATTTTTGATTACTAATAGGTCGAAGGAAGGTGGATAAAAAAAATGTCCATCCTAATGTTTTAAAGGGTTTTACGAAGGGGAAGGAATTTTAGATTATCCAAAAACCCGTCCAATTCATTATAAACCTAAGACCAAGCGGTCAGACAGCCCCTAGCTGTCTGACCGCTTTCAATAAAATATTTACCAAAATACAAATTCGTTCCAACAGGATTATTTTGTTCAAAACCCAAATTGTAAATTGCGTGAAGGCGCCGATTAATGGTATTGAAAATGCAGAAAAATAAAACTAATACCAGTCCATTATCTAAATTCCTATGTCAAAATTATTGAATACAAAGATAGGGCGAAATACCAAAACCACAAAGGACTTCTTAGGCAAGGAGAGTTATCTAATGGCAGACCATACCAGTAAGCAAAATGTTATTTTTTGATTCAATTTATCATCTCTTTCATTTTTGTTCATTTTCAAAAATTCAGGTTTTAATATGGCAGGTGATTATTAATTTTTTGAAGACTATTTTAATAATTTGCCGAATCTCTTTTCCATGAAGCCAATCAAAGCCAAATGAAGGCAGCCATTTATCCATATCTTCTTTTTTTATTGTTATTTGGCCAAAAAATAACGGCTCAAAAAGATACGCTGCGCTTTCGACTACCTACCTCTAATGAAGATATTATCGAAGATTTCATCCAAAATGAGGAGGAAGAAACAGCCTTTGATTTCAATACCATTTTCGAGCAATTGCAACAATATTCCGAAAATCCCCTCAACCTAAATACGGCTACCGAAGCAGAGCTAAAAGAACTCGGTCTTCTTTCCGACCAACAAATTGTGGATTTCTTTTTTTACCGCCAAAAGGCAGGAAAATTAGTCGCGCTTTACGAATTGCAGTCTATTCCAAGTTTTGATTTGACCACTATTCACCGCATGCTTCCATATGTCCAAATTGGTGGGAATTATTTAGATTATCCAAAGTCCTTTGGCACAATGGTGATTGAGGGGAATAATGAATTGTATCTACGTTGGACGAGGAATTTGGAGAAAAAAAAAGGGTTCCAAATACCGGCATCCGATACGGCTGCCAACCGATTTCTCGGCGATCAAAACAAATTGTACCTCCGCTTCAAACATTCCAACGGCACCCGCCTCAGCTATGGCTTCACGGCGGAAAAAGATGCGGGTGAGGAATTTCTCAAAGGGAGCAACAAGCAGGGCTTTGATTTTTATTCCGCCCATTTTTTTTTCAAGGATTTCTCCCAGTTGTTGAAAGCCGTGGCAATTGGAGATTACACCGTCAATTTAGGGCAAGGATTGGTCCTTTTTTCTGGCTTTTCATCGGGGAAGAGCGCTGCTACCTTAAATGTAAAAAAAGTAGCCAGAACGATTCGACCGTATTCCGGAGTCAATGAATTCAATTTTCTACGCGGTCTAGCGACGACCCTTCGCTTTGGTGAAAATCTCGAATGGACTGCCTTTTTTTCCCACAGAAAAAGAGATGGCAATCTCGATAATCTGGATATTTCTGGAACCAATGATTTGGAAATGGGCATTATTTCCTCTTTGCAAACTTCTGGATTCCACCGGACGCAATCAGAAATTGAAGACGAGAAATCAGTAAAAAAAACGACTCTGGGAAGTAGCCTGAAATACAAGACCGAGCACTGGCACATTTCACTGAACAGCCTTTTTGACAAACTCAACAGACCCCTTCGCCGCCGTCCTCAGTTGTACAACCAATTCTTTTTCAATGGAGATAAATTGCTGAATTTCAGCCTCGACTACTCCTTTCTCGTTCAAAACTTTAACTTCTTCGGTGAGACCGCAATGAGCGATAATGGTGCCGTGGCCAGTTTGAATGGACTGCTGCTTGGTTTGGATAAAAGCATCGCGTTGACCATTGTCCAACGGCATTTTCCAAAAGATTATCAGGCTCTAAATGACGCCCCTTTTGCGGAGACAAGTGGCGCCCGCAATGAAAACGGGCTGTATTTCGGCTTAGAAATCACCCCTTCTCAGCATTGGAAATTCAACGCTTATCTTGACACATGGCAACACCCTTGGCTACGATTTCGGGTAGATGCGCCGTCAAAAGGATACGAATGGCTGACCCGTTTGACCTTATATCAAAAGCGAAAATGGGAAGTGTATTTTCAAGTGCGAAACGAATTGAAGGAGTTAAATTTGCCGGGTTCCATCATCGAAACACTTTTCGATTTCAGCAATAAAACGACACAAGTGGTCGAACGGCAAACTTTTAAAACGCGACTTCACATTTCCCACAATCTAACTAAAGCGCTCACATGGAAAACACGCGTAGAAGTTGGTTTCACAAAATACGAGGAATTCAACCGAAGCCACGGTTTCTCCATTTATCAGGACCTGCTTTTTCGTCCGCTCAATTTTCCTCTTTCTTTTAGCACCCGCTTCGCCATTGTTGACACCGACAGCTTTGACATTCGGTTCAATAATTATGAAAATGATCTGAAATATGCATTCTCCATCCCCGCCTACTTCAATGAAGGAACTCGTTTTTACATTAACCTTCGATACAAAGGCACCCGACATTTGACGATTGAAGCACGATTTGCCCAAACTTATTGGGCAAATCAAAAATCATTCGGGAGTGGCTTGGATGAGATCCGGGGCCAACGAAAATCTGAAGTGAAAGCCCAACTCAGTTATTCCTTTTGAGTTGAATGTTAATAAAAACCGCAGCACTAAATTTTCGGTTCGAGAATCAAACGTTACCAAAAGTAGGGGAAATTCTTCTCGAACTTGTATGATTGAGCTATTTTTAATCCTAGATAAGTTGGTAAAGCCTAGGCAGCAGGATACATTTGCGAAAAATTATTCGGCATTAGGGAATGGACAGCCTTTTTTAAATTACTTTTGATACCCACAGCAGCCTATTTTTACAATCCTAAAAAACCCAATTGGAAAATATTTCGTATTAATAAATCTACAAGTCGTTGATTTATTTATTTTACGATACATGGGCTGCAGCGTTAATATTTAGAAAGAGGAAACCTCCAAAACAATCAAAGCTCAGAAAAAAAATACCGATGACCACAAAGAATAAAACCATTTCTCCTAAACAAGAGAAAATTTCCAATCACGAACCGCATAAAACCAATCCGGGAACACCTCTGAATTTAGATAGCATAGATTCCATCCGGGTGAACCGGTCTGCAGTTGAAAGGCGGACCGCTACACTGGGTACCCGTCGCTCTGTAAAAAAGCAATGGCAGGCAGCTTGGTTGTTGCGGGCAATTTCCTGCATAGATTTGACGACTTTGGCTGGCGACGACACCCCTGGCAATGTATCCAGATTGTGTGCCAAAGCGCGACAACCGCTGCGACAGGATTTGTTGGAAAGTTTAGGCGCCACAAACCTAAATTTGCAAGTTGCCGCCGTTTGCGTTTATCACAATTTAATCGAAACTGCGGTATCCAGTTTGGGGGGAAGCAACATTCCCGTCGCTGCTGTCTCCACGGGTTTTCCAGCCGGGCAAGTTTCGATGGAACATAAAATCCGGCAAATTCAAGCTTCGATTGAAGCCGGCGCTTCAGAGATTGACATTGTCATCAGCCGGAGTCTTGTTTTAACTGGTAATTGGGAAGCATTATACTCGGAAGTTTCCGATTACCGAAAAGCCTGCGGCTCTGTTCATATGAAGACCATTTTGGCGACAGGCGAATTGGCTACGCTGACCAATGTGGCAAAGGCAAGCCAAGTTTGTATGATGGCGGGGGCTGATTTTATAAAAACCAGTACCGGAAAAGAAAGCGTGAACGCTACCCTACCTGTCAGTTTGGTCATGGTTCGCGCAATTAGGAGTTATTACGAACAGACCGGTTACAAAATCGGTTTCAAGCCTGCCGGAGGCATCCGCAAAGCCAAACAAGCACTGCAATGGCTCATTTTGATGAAAGAAGAATTGGGAAACGATTGGTTGACCTCCAGCCTTTTCAGGTTTGGAGCCAGCGGTCTTCTTTCCGATATTGAAAGACAAATAGAACACCATGTCACCGGAAGATATTCTGCCTTTTACAGGCACCCGATGGCGTAAATAAGTACCTGTGTAATATCCTTCGAGGCTGTCTCAAAGACCCGATTTGCAAAATTTTTATAATTTGGTAAATCTATAACTCCTTGATTTTAAATTTACTAAATCTGAAATATTTCGCAAATTGTTGTGTCGGAAGGTCTTTTGAGACAGCCTCGAAGAAAAGTGGAATCCACGTTTACTAAACTTTCAAAGTTTAGTAAACGTAAACCGGGAAGTTATTTTTTATCGTTCCTAACTCAAAAGAAAATCAGGCACGAATATGACAATTGAAAAAATATTTCAAACAATGGAGTACGGCCCCGCACCGGAAAGCAGAAAAGCCGCCGACGAATGGTTGAACGCACATGATAGATGTTTTCAACTATTCATCGATGGGAAATGGCTTTCGCCACAAGCCAACAAATCGTTCAAAAGCATCAATCCGGCAAATGAAGAATTGCTGGCAGAGTTAGCCGAAGCTGGAAAAGAAGATGTTGACAAGGCGGTGGCAGCAGCCAAAAAAGCCCTGCCTCAATGGGAAGAACTCGGCTCCCATGCCCGGGCGCGGTTTCTCTACGCCCTTGCCCGACAAATTCAAAAACACGCCCGCCTTTTTGCCGTGTTGGAATCTTTGGACAACGGCAAATCCATTCGGGAAACTCGGGACATTGACATTCCTCTCGTCGCCCGTCATTTTTACCACCACGCAGGTTGGGCACAATTGAGAGATTCTAAATTAAAGGAATATACCGGAATCGGAGTCGTCGGGCAAATCATTCCATGGAATTTCCCTCTGCTGATGCTGGCCTGGAAAATTGCCCCGGCTTTGGCTATGGGTAATACGGTGGTTTTGAAACCGGCAGAATTCACGTCACTGACCGCTTTGCTGTTTGCTGAAATATGCCAGCAAATAGGATTGCCATCAGGGGTGGTCAATGTGTTGACGGGGGAAGGAAAGACGGGGGAATTTATCGTTCAGCACCCTGATATTCAAAAAATTGCGTTCACGGGATCTACGGAGGTAGGGCGGATAATCCGGCGAGCTACTGCTGGTACCGGGAAAAAATTATCCCTGGAGTTGGGCGGTAAGTCTCCCTTCATTGTCTTTGATTCAGCCGACCTCGACAGTGCTGTTGAAGGCGTTGTAGATGCCATTTGGTTCAATCAGGGACAAGTGTGTTGTGCAGGGTCTAGGTTGTTGGTACAAGAAAGCGTTGCCGACCAATTTTTGAAAAAAATACGAGCGAGAATGGAAAAATTGCGCATCGGAAGCCCACTCGATAAGGCCATCGATATCGGTGCGATTGTAGCCCCCGTTCAGCTCAAGACCATCGAGGAACTGGTCAAAAAAGGCAAAGAAGAAGGCGGAACAATTTGGCAGCCTTCCTGGGCTTGTCCAAAAGAAGGATGCTTCTATCCACCCACTTTGATTACGGATGTCACACCTTCCTCCACTATCGCGCAGGTTGAAATTTTTGGGCCTGTTTTAATCGCCATGAGTTTCAGAACGCCTGCCGAAGCAGTGAAATTGGCGAACAATACGCGCTATGGACTAGCCGCCAGCATATGGACGGAAAACATAAATTTAGCCCTCGATATTGCTCCCAAAATTAAAGCAGGAACGATTTGGATTAACAGCACAAACGTCTTCGATGCCGCCTCCGGTTTCGGTGGCTACCGCGAATCGGGATTCGGGAGGGAAGGTGGAATAGAAGGCTTGTGGGAGTACCTGAAACCAAAATGGGAAGGAGAATCGTCCGAATTGCCGAAGAAACCGAAGCCAAAATCAGCAAAGAATCCCCTACCTAGCAATTCTTTTACCACCCCTACCATTGACCGGACTTCGAAAATGTATATCGGCGGAAAACAGGTTCGACCTGATGGCGCTTACAGCCTCCGGATTCACAATCCGAAGGGGAAACTCATCGGCGAAGTAGGAGAAGGAAACCGCAAAGATATACGCAACGCCGTGGAAGCAGCGCATGCCGCCGGTGCATGGGGAATAGCAACCGCCCATAACCGGGCACAGGTGCTCTATTATATCGCCGAAAATTTTGCCGTCCGGGCTGCCGAGTTCGCTACCCGGATTGCTCAAATGACCTGCGCAGAACCTGCCATCTCCCAAGAAGAAGTGGATTTGGCAATTCAACGAATCTATACTTACGCAGCCCTTGCTGATAAATACGATGGACGGGTGCATCAAACCCCTTTCCGAAATGTGACCCTTGCCATGAAAGAACCCCTGGGCGTAATGGGTATCATCTGCCCACTGGACATGCCGTTGCTGGGTTTTATTTCTACCGTAATCCCGGCCATTTCGATGGGCAACCGGGTGATTGTCGTGCCCTCAGAAACCTACCCTCTGGCAGCAACGGATTTTTATCAAATTCTGGAAACCTCTGACCTTCCGGGGGGCGTAGTCAATATCATCACCGGAAAACGGGATACCCTGACCGAAGTCCTCGCTTATCACGACGACGTGGATGGCATTTGGTATTATGGCTCCAAAGAAGGTAGCAAATTGGTAGAATATGCCGCAGCAGAAAACATGAAACGAACCTGGGTCAATTATGGAAAATCAAGAGATTGGTTCAATCCCCAACGGTCCGAGGGCGAACTCTTCTTACGACACGCCACGCAAATAAAAAACATTTGGGTTCCTTACGGGGAATAAAAACCTCCAATACCCAAGGTCCACTAATCATCAAGTCTTCCCCCAAATCTTTGCAAGAGGCCGCTCTTGTCCGCTAAAAGCGTGTCCCCTAAAATACAAAGATGGAAATAACCATCCATCTATTGTCCTTGCCTCGACAATAATTCCCTTTAGTCCAAAACCCCAAGAACAGCAATAGATGAAGATGGTTATTTTTGAAAATTTAATGATGAACCTCGTGAAAAATTTTGCCAAAGCATCCATATGACTACTTAGCTTTTTTCTTGTTCAAACTTCCAAAAGTTTAGCACAAACCTGCTG
>CAZJYF010000170.1:0-7678 GCA_964549665.1 uncultured Saprospiraceae bacterium | reverse complement strand
CCGCGCGCGGACCCGGCGAGAGGAGGGCCTCGCCACCTACCTGCAGGTGGTCTTCCCACAGCCAAAACCTCCCCTTCCAGTTGGTCGTCCAATCGAATGGAACCCCCATTCAAAATAGCGCCATCCACCGGTTTGACAGCCGCTGCGGACATGGAAGCCGTGATGATATTTCCGAGGTTGGTTTGCCGGTTGCGAACACTCTTTTCCCGGCCGTCCAGGGGAGCGGATGCTTCGTAAACCACCTCGGAAGGGTCTTTGATAATCTGACCGATTATCTCGTCCTGAATGTGGTTCCATTTTTTAACGGTGCCCGCTACTTGGGGGTCAGCGGGAATTTCGTCGGTAATGGGAACCAATTCGGAGGACAACGCGAAGGTTTTGGATTGTTTGTAATAAGTGAAGTGATGGACATAAGCCGTCTTTGCGTTGGCATCTGCTTTGGCGATGACGACCCGCCCGATGGTGTCGATGATATGGTCGTGGTCGTGCCCGCCCATAATCAGTGGAACGGAGGGCAGCAGGCTTGCCAGTTTCATGTCCTGAATCATCTCCAAATGGGTCAGTCCCACGACGATATCCACCTTCGACGCCAATTCGAGATACACTTTGACAGCTTCCCGGTAAAAATCTTCGTAATAGACGTAATCCTTTGGGGTGGAATTCACGGTGGCGCCGAAAATGCCGACTTTGAGGTTGGTGCCATCCTTGTCATAGATGTCCCAAATGTAGGTCTCCGGCACAAAATCCTCGAAGCCGGAATATTCTTTGTGAAAGGGTTCCAGGGTGTCGCCGGATTGATGCAACACATTGGTTCCCAGCCAAATAAAGGTCGATTCGTTCAGCCGCGCCTGCAATTCGGGTTCCTTCAAATCGAATTCGTGATTGCCAAAAGTGACGACATCAACCCCTGCTTGATTCATCACATCCACCATCTGTCGCCCTTTTATCCGTTCGCCATTGTATTTCAGGGTACCGATTAGCGAGGGATTTAGGAAGTCGCCCGAATGAACAAAAAGGACGTTTTCATTCTCCGATTTCAATTTCTTAAACAAGGTGGCTACTCTTGCCATGCCGCCGACTTTCCCGCCCTCTAAAGGAGCTATTTCATAGACGTCATTGATCTGGAAAAAAGTAAATTGAATAATGCCGTCTTCCGAGACAGCGTCTTCCAAATCCAAAGGTGCCGCCTTCTGAACCGAACCGCAGGAGCTCAGCAAGACTAGAAAAAAAAGAAGGCAAAAAAAGGTTTGAACGTTTTTCATTTTGTTGGTGGGTTTTGAGCATGTTCAAAGTTCAAAGTTAAGAGTTCAAAGTTCAGTTTTAATTTGGTAAACAATCTATTCGGACGAACTTACTGACATCGTTTGTTGAACATTCTTATGGGTTACTAATTCAAAGATATTATTTTTTTAAAACCATTCAGAACAATCTCCCCGTCTCACTCTCTCACTCTCCCCACCCTATTCCCTTTTTCAGCAAGTTCAATGTTTTTTCCTCGCGGCTGCCGGGCGATGGTTCAAAGTTGTACGTCCAGGTAGCGGCAGGAGGCATACTCATTAGGATGGATTCCGTTCGGCCGCCGGAGTCCAAGCCGAATTTCGTACCCTTGTCCCACAGCAAATTGAACTCAACGTAACGCCCACGGCGCAAGGACTGCCATCGTTTCTCTGCTTCGCCAAAAGGCAGGTCTTTGTTTTTTTCGACGAGCGGGATGTAGGCAGGGCAAAAGGTTTCCCCGGTGTCTTTCACAAAGGCAAAACGCTCCTCTTTGGAAAAGCCGTCCTGTTGGCTGAGGCGGTCGAAAAAGATGCCGCCGATGCCGCGCGTTTCCTGCCGGTGTTTCAGAAAAAAGTAGTCATCTGCCCATGTTTTGAATCGGGGATAATAGTCCGGATGGTGCTTGTCGCAAAGGGTTTTCAGCTTTCGATGAAAAAACCGCGCATCGCTTTCGCAGATGTAATGCGGTGTCAAATCGATGCCCCCGCCAAACCACCACTGCCCACTGTCCACTTCAAAGTACCGAATATTCATGTGGATAATGGGGACCATCGGGCTGTGGGGATGGAGGACAATGGAAAGCCCCGTGGCCAGGAAATTCACCTTTCCCAATTGCAAAGCATGGGCTATTTTTTCGGGCATCTCGCCGTGGACAGCCGAGAAATTGACCCCTCCTTTTTCGATTAGGCTTCCGCCAAAAACGCGGGTTCTTCCGCCCCCTCCTTCCTCCCGCTCCCAAAGGTCCTCCCGGAACGTTCCCCCCCCATCCATCTTTTCCAGGTTTTCGCAAATGCGGTTCTGAAGGTCTTTAAAACAGTCAATGATTTGTTCTTTTGAAGGCATGCTCATCAATTTGTGGAAGGTTGTCAATTCGAAAATTCAGGATTATTTATTCAAACCAGGAAGTTACAGATTTACTAAATTTGAGAAATTTCGCAAATCGTGTCTTTAGAGACTTCCCAAAAAAAAACTATCATTCCATCAACTTTTTTTTCGCTGCTGCCACCACCTTTTTTGCGTTGCCAACAAAAATTTGATCATCGATTAGAATGACCGGGCGTTTCAAAAAGGTGTATTCCCGCAAAATCAGGTCGCGGTAATCGACTTCCGAAAGGTTTTTATCTTTCAGACCCCATGCTTTGAACTTCATCGCCCGACGGCTGAAAAGCGATTCATACGAGCCTGCTTTTTCTTTCATATCGTCCAACTGCTCGGGGCTGATTTTTTCCTCCCTGATGTTTTGCTTTTCGAAATCATCCATTCCCCCAAGGTCGCGAATGATGCGTTGACAAGTAGAACAACTGCTCAGGTGATAAATTTTCCGCATGATTTTTTCAATTTCATTTTTTATTGGTGCAATTTTAATCACAATCGGACGAAGTTTACAAAGAATTACGTCACATTAATATCATTCTTTAGATTTGCGGGGACAAGAATTAAATTTTTCAGCGATAATCAACCACTTTTAATCATCAACTCCATGCCTTATATTCCTGATTCTGAATTAGTTATAAACCCGGATGGCAGCGTGTATCACTTAAATTTGCGTGCAGAACAAGTTGCCGAGACGATATTGATAGTCGGCGACCCGGCTCGTGTATCTATGGTTTCCAGGTATTTTGACGAAATCGAATGCAAGGTGCAAAAAAGAGAGTTTATCACCCACACGGGACACTTAAACGGCAAGCGAATAACCGTCATTTCTTCCGGCATTGGAACAGATAATATTGACATTGTTTTGACGGAACTGGATGCTTTGGTAAACATCGATTTCGAAAGCAGAACGGTTAAAAAAGAACTCACCTCCCTGAACATCATCCGCATCGGTACTTCGGGAAGCTTGCAAAAAGAAGTACCCGAAGACTCTTTTGTTTTTTCCAGTCACGGCTTGGGCTTGGACTGCCTGATGAATTATTATCAGTTTCAAAATAAGGAAGAAGAACGGACTATTTTGAAAGCCATTGAACAACAAATCAACCCCGTGAAAGGGGTGAAATTCTGTCTTTTTGAAGGTAGTCGCCACCTCCTGAAAAAAATTGGACAAAACGGGACAAGCGGCATCACGGCGACTTGCCCCGGCTTTTATGGTCCACAGGGGCGCAGTCTTCGCGCAGCAGTTGCTGCCCCGAATTTGCTCACCGAGTTAGGTCAGTTTGAAAATTCGGGTTTGAGAATCACGAATTTTGAAATGGAAACGGCTGCCATTTACGGCCTTGCAAGAATGCTTGGGCATCAAGCTTTGTCCTGTAACGCCGTCATCGCCAACCGGGTGACCAAAGCATTCAGCAAAGACCCAAAGGATATTGTGGACCAATTGATACGGCACGTTTTGGAGCGGATTACAGCTTAGTTCAAACGGCATTTTACAAGTGACATTGAACCTCTAAAATCTATTGTTTTATGACCTTCAAAGAATTTCTTGAATTTACCTTTCAAATCGGGTCCTATTCCATTAGCGTCGTAGATATCCTGCTGTCTATTCTGATATTAATCCTCGCAAGATTTATTTTCAAGATAATCAACAGGGTGCTAACCAAGCGTTTGTTCAAATCGGAAAAGATGGACGTGGGGCGCAAGTTTGCCGCCAACCAATTTGTGAAATATTTTATTTACACCCTTGCTTTTTTGTTGATTCTAAATACGCTGGGAATAAATTTATCGGTACTCCTCGCCGGTTCTGCTGCCCTACTCATTGGCGTCGGCTTGGGTTTGCAACAAACTTTTAACGACTGCTTTTCCGGCTTGTTGATATTAATTGAAGGCACGGTAGAAGTGGGCGACATTGTCGAAGTGAATGGATTGGTGGCAGTGGTTCAGAAAATCAGCCTGCGCACCTCTTTGGTCAATACGCGGGACGGGGTCAGCATCATCATTCCCAATTCGAGATTGGTGACGGACAATGTGACCAATTGGAGCCACAACGAAGAATCTTCCCGCTTTCAGGTGCAAGTCGGGGTCGCGTATAATTCGGATGTAAAGTTGGTGGAAAAATTGATTTTGAAAGCTGCGGCAAGCCACAAACTCGTTCTGAAAAAGCCTGCCCCCAAGGTGGAGTTTACCGATTTTGGCAATTCAGCGCTTGAATTTATCCTCCATTATTACAGCCACGAATTTTTGGGCAGCGAATTTGTGAAAAGCGATTTGCGGTTTAAAATTTTTGAGCTTTTTCGGGAAAATGCTATCGAAATCCCTTTCCCACAGCGGGATGTTTGGATTCGGAATGCGGAAGAGGAGAAAGAGGAGGGAAGCTGATAAATTGTTATTACCACCCATTCGCAGTGTGAGCACAATGGGCGGACTATCCCTTATTTTTCCCTTCTATTTCATTCAATAATTGCACTTCCACCTTCACCGGTTGATGGTCGGAAAACCGAAAATCCATGTCTATTCCATTGGTACTCAATACTTTGATATTCGGAGAAACCAGGAAAAAGTCAATAAGGGTGACGAAGGTCTTTCCTGGCTGATAGGTGTCCGTCAATTTGCGATTCGAAGGTGTGGAGGGGTCATACGCCCATTTCCAGGAGCCGGGCAAAAAATCAGATTCGATATTGAGTTGCCGGTATTCTTTCCCTTTCCCAGGCATGAAGTGGTCCGCCGGAAAATCGGGCGGACACATATTCCAATCTCCTCCAAGTACAACATAGTTTCCTTTTTGATACTCTCCTAAAACCAATTTTTTCAAAAAGTCCATTTGTTGCCTTTTAAGCATGCCATCCTTGTCGTAGGCAGAGTTGTGTATGTTAACCACGACCAATTCCCTCCTGTTTTTGACGGCAAAACGATGAACAGCGGCACAGCGGTCCAATTGAAATACCCGGTTTGGCCAACCATATTCTCCCGGCAGTTGAAACCGTGTGGATTGGATGGGCTGAAAACGGGCATAGGTAGCCAAGCCACTTAAAACTCCGCCATAGCCTTTCCAGGGTTCTAAAATTGGAATCGGGATCCAGTCCGATTTAAAATTCACCGAAAACCAAGCGCTAAAATTTGGCAAGGTCTCTTTTATTTTTTCAAACCCATTGATGAAATAGCTGCGTTTGGAATGGTAGTCCACCTCCTGAAACAGGTAAAAATCAGCAGAGAGGCTGTCTGCAAATTGGACGATCCCAGCCACATTTTTTTCGACAAATTTGCGAGGCGAACGAACCATTTTATCGCCGGAGAAATACTTTCGATGGCTGTCGAGAAAAAAATTGGATTCGGCACCCAAGCCACCGTACCCGATATTCCAACTGACAAAGGATAGGATGCTGTCTTCGACGACCTTCAGCTTGGAATTTTGTGCGGGCTTCAGTGGAATAACGGCATCCGGTTGGAAATCCGTCAGCGTACCGTACGTCAAAGTGCCCCCAATATAAACTGCCATCAGGAAACAAAGAACCGCAAGGGCTTTCAAAGCGTTTTTGATAAATTTTGGCATTGTGGTCATTTTTTTCCACTTCAGACTATCAGAGGATCGTCAAAAGCGGTTCCACTTCAAGAGGCGCAATTGGGTGACGGAATAAAATGCATGCAAGGGATTCTCCTTGGTCAATGCAAAGGTCAAAATACTTTTGAACTTTTTTTTAAAAAAAGAATGATTTGTAACAAGTGAGGTGATGACTTAAAGTCACCACCTCACTCAATCCAAAATCAAGGCATGACAAGGGGGGGATGGTTTGAAGTCAACACCTCACATCGAAACAAGATGTACCTTTCAAAACCCCAATAAATCCTCCATCCCAAAAAAGCCTTTCTTACCGACTATCCATTCAGCCGCCATCACCGCGCCCGAAGCAAAACCTTCGCGGGAATGCGCCGCGTGTTTTATTTCAATAGTATCGATGGCAGAAGAGTACGTTACCAAGTGCGTTCCCGGCACCTTATCGATGCGTTTTGAAAGGATGGACAAATCGCTAGGAAGGCGTTCCGGTTCGTTAATCCATCTTTCTTTCCGGGTCAAATTATTCAGGATGCCTTCTGCCAGGCTAATTGCCGTGCCGCTTGGCGCATCGAGTTTCTGCGTGTGATGAATTTCTTCCAGTTGCACCTCGTAGGAAGGAAAAGCATCCATCATTTTAGCGAGCTGGTTACTAAGGGCGAAAAAAATATTTACGCCGATGCTGTAATTGGAGGCATAGAAAAAAGCGCCGTTCGTTTCCCGGCAAATCTGCTTGGCCGCCTCCATTTTATCCAGCCAACCCGTAGTACCGGAAATAACCGGAACACCTGCCCGGAGGCATCCTCCGATGTTTTCAAAAGCGCTTTCCGGCCGGCTGAACTCAATGGCAACGTCGGCTTTTTTAAGGCTCCCTTTGGAAAAGTCGGACCTATTCTCCAAATCGATTTTCAGAACGATTTCGTGTCCCATTTCCAAAGCTATCCGCTCGATGGTTTTGCCCATTTTGCCGTATCCGATGATCGCAATTTTCATAGTCTAAAAATTAACTGATTGCCAATTGTGGGTAATAGTAGTTGCACTAAGCTACACAAAGGAAGCACAAAGACTCACAATGTAATGGTTCAAAAATGACCTCCTTATTTGAATACGACCTCACGCTTCTCACTTCTCTCCCTTTCTCACTACTGTGAAGCAATCTCTTTATTTCCAATTTTTAAAAAAGACCCCATTTCTACCCAGTGAAGTTGTCCGACCTCGTTGGTTTCATATTTATTAATCTCCAATTTTCCACCTCCGAATTCGGGAAATTTTTGAAAGACCAAAATCCCCTGTTTTACATTGGAGAGTTGCAACTCATTGATTTTCAAGTCAGAAAGGTCTGTTGCCACGATGCCTTGCTCGCATTCCTCTGCCACAATAGTTTGGGCGGAAGCGGTGGCGTGCAGATTGACCTTGAGGCTTGCGCCAAACACTTGAGATGCATTCACCTGGCCGATATCTGCGTAGCCCCCGGAAATTTCGAGGGCATCTTTTCCTATTTTTTTAAAAAAGAGGGCATCCATTTCGCCAGTGCTGAAATTGGCGTCGAGGGCGTCGGCAGCCGTATTTTCAAAATAGCACTCGGCAATTTGATATTTCGAGTGGATGAAACTCAAAGCATCTTTGGCGCGGGCATCCGTGAAATAGCAATGTTCAAGTTGTACATCGGTTTGGTAAAACGTGACGGCGGCTGGCGTGAATTGTCCAAATTTTTTCCGGGCATTCAAATTATTGAAAACCACATTTTGAAGGACGGAT
>CAZJYF010000169.1:0-7691 GCA_964549665.1 uncultured Saprospiraceae bacterium | reverse complement strand
CTCTCTACCGATGCCAAAATGAAATTGCTCGTCTTGGAGTAGGTAACCGGTAATGTCGAAATTTTCTCCGTCCAGCTTACCACCGTAGAGGTATTTCCGTCCGTCTTTCTCAGAGAATTTCCCAAGTTGCAGGGAAGAAGGAAATTTTTTTTGGGCAATGGAATTTCCAAGAAGAGAAAAGGAATAAATCAGAATCAGGAAAAAGGTTTTGATGGTTGTCGTGTTCATACTTAAAATTTTATTTGCACTGACAGGCAAGGATGAAATTCAAAAATCATTGGGGAAGGAATCATTAAAATTAGAATTTGTAAATTTATTAAAATTTAAAACAATGAAAGAGGGGTGGGTTGATTCTGATTCAAAAAGGTATCTTTGTTGTCGGTAATAGTACAGATAAAAGGAAAGCTAGATTACACCCAAAAATAATTTGACATGTTCGAAAAAGTTGCAACTTCCGAAAACTTTGCTACTACTTTCAAAAACCTGTCCGACATGAAAGAACAGGTAGGCAAAGAACTCGGTATTACTGAGTGGTTCCAAATTACACAGGAGCGCATTGATCATTTTGCCCAAGTGACGGATGACCCCCAATGGATTCACACCAATCCCGAATTGGCAACAAAATACTCCCCCTACAAGACAACTATCGCCCACGGTTTCCTGGTTCTTTCGCTTGCTTCCAAATTTGCTTTCGAGACCTATCATGTCGAAGATGTGACCATGGGCATCAATTATGGGCTTGACAAAGTGCGCTTTCCAAATGCGACCCCGGTTGGCGCTTTTCTTCGCGGCCGGGTTTCTCTTTTGGAATTCAAAGAAATACCTCGCGGGGCACGGTATAAGCTAAACATTGTCTTCGAAATAAAAGGACAAAAAAGACCAGCTTGCGTAGCTGAATTCATCGCGGTTGCATTTGCCGAACCCGATAAATTAAGCACACTTGAGATTCTTCGACAAGCTGCAGCCAATGCCAACCACCACCAATCTAACGACCGGAAAAAAAACCTTCCCACAGCGCATCTTCAACAACTTTTGGTGGAAATCGAGGATTTTCTCCGAAGAGAAGTTTATCCGATTGAACAGTACGCCCGTGCCAAAGCGTGGAACGACATCCTCCCGCTGCTCGAAGAAAAGCGCCGTGTTGTTAAGAAAAAGGTTGGTGGACGCCCCAAATTCCAAAAAAGTGGGGTGGCATGGGCCTCAGCCTTTGGGAGTTTGGGCAGGTCAGCGCTTTGTTGGGCACAACCCCTTACGGGCATTATATCTTCAACACCCAAGCCCCCGATGCAGGCAACATGGAAATCCTGATAGAATTCGGTACGCCGGCCCAGCAAGAGCAATTTTTAAAACCCCTGCTGGCTGGTGAAATTCGTTCCTGCTTTTCAATGACAGAACCCGAACACGCCGGTTCGAATCCGATATACATGAGCACAGTAGCGGTAAAGAATGGGGACGACTATCTAATCGATGGGCATAAATGGTTCACCTCTTCTGCCGACGGGGCGAGTTTTGCTATCGTGATGGCAATTACGGACACCGATGCAACAAGTCCCTACCGCCGTGCCAGCCAAATTATCGTTCCCCTCGACAATCCGGGCGTTCACTTCGTTCGCAACATTCCTGTGATGGGCGAAGAAGGGGAAGGTTGGGCCAGCCATGCCGAATTGCGCTATGAAAATTGCCGGGTGCCGGTGGACCACCTCCTCGGTCAAGAAGGCGCAGGCTTTGCCATTGCCCAAACCCGATTGGGACCCGGTCGCATTCACCACTGCATGCGTTGGCTAGGCATTTGCGAAAGAGCTTTCGATCTGATGTGCCAACGGGCTGCCTCCCGCGAATTGGAGCCGGGCGTCGTTCTGGCTCATAAACAAACCATTCAAAATTGGATTGCCGAGTGCCGCGCAGAAATGAATGCCGGGAGATTAATGGTCTTGGAAGCTGCCAAAAAAATAGACGAAGAGGGCGCTTATGCTGCCAGAATAGAAATTTCAACTATTAAATTTTACTGCGCCAACGTACTTCAAAAAGTATTGGATTGCGCGATCCAAGTGCACGGAGGCTTGGGAATCACGGAAGATACCCTGCTGTCTTGGTGGTACCGCCACGAGCGCGGGGCTAGGATTTACGACGGGGCAGACGAAGTGCATAAAAGCAGTGTAACAAAGCAGATTATGAAGAAATACGGTCTAAAAATTTGAAAGAAAAGGCTAGTTTTATATCTGGTTCATAGAAGGTTTTTCAAATTCACGCTCGCTTTTTTTTAGTCTGAAAAAAGTGATTAAACTAGCCAAAGCAAAAAAAGAAACGACCAAAAACAGCCAGGAGGGAAAGAGGATTCCCATAAATCCAAGTACATAAATCCCAGCCGGGATGGCAACTAAACGAAGCGCTTCCAGGAAAACCAGCCACTGCTTTTTTGATTCAAACAAAAAGCCAAAGGTCAGGGTAGATGCCACAATCCAAAGGGTAAATAAAACCTTCACGAGTGGGCCAAATTCTGCATTTTTGAAAAAGTAAAAAGAAGCTCCTGCCAATAGGGCAAAAAATTGAACCAGAATATAAGTTTTCATCTGAGTCGAAGCGGAAGAGTTGTATTTTTTATAGTTTTCCACAACTTTTTTCGGCGCCCGGTACCCACCTAAATAAGCAGGCATCCAACCGGGTTTGTTGAAAAGAATCTTCAAAGCATCCGGTAAACTGCGAGCCTTTTTTACCAAACGAAACAACTCTATGTAATGCGCAAAATTGGCGTAAACAGGGTTCCAACTTTTCAATGGTTTCGTGATTCCGTAGTTCGGACGTTCTTCTTCGGCGGTAAAAGTGCCGAACATCCGGTCCCAGATGATGAACACCCCAGCGTAGTTTTGGTCAATGTATTTGGGGTCTCTTCCGTGATGCACGCGATGGTGGGAAGGGGTATTGAAAACCATTTCTAACCAGGAGGGAAGTTTATCGATGTGTTCGGTGTGAATCCAAAATTGGTAGAGCAGGTTCAAACCACCAACGAGAACAAATTGCAGGGGGTCAAAGCCCAACAGTGCCATAGGAAGGTAGAACGGGAAGCCCCAAATAAAACCGGTTGAGGTTTGGCGCAAAGCCACCGACAAGTTGAATTCCTCACTTTGATGATGCACCACATGACCGCCCCAAAAAAGGCTGATGGTGTGGGCCATGCGGTGTTCCCAATAGAAAAGAAAATCCAAAAAAATGAAAGCGGCGATAAAAGTGCCCCAATTTTGTCCCAGATGAAAAACAGCAAGTTTTTCGTAAAAAAAGACGTAAATTCCTACTTTGACAATGGAGACAAACGTGCCGGTGAGTTGTTGCAAAGTCCCGGCGCTGATGTTGGTTATGGCATCGTTCATCCTGTAGGTTTTTTTCTTGGTAATCGCTTCATAAAACAACTCGATGCCCATCAGGGTGAAATACATGGGGATAGCAATGATGACCGGATTGAGATTCATTCGATTCTAATTTTAAGGATTCTGTCTTTGGTAGATTAGCACGCTATTTATGATTTCTGTTTTTCATTTCAAATTTACCAAAAGTTATGATACCAAAGTGCATTCCTGACACAAAAAAAATCACTGTGCATAAGAACTACCTCGACTCTCTTCGGAGGCGAAAACTAAGGGTTTATCTCTTCGGCGAAATGGTCGATGACCCTATGATTTGGCCCTCCATACCACGCGGTGGCGGAACCCTTCAATTTGGCTTTCGAGAACCCGAACTTGCCTCTGTCATTTCCCCCTTAACCAATGGTTGGCAGGTTATATTTCCCCCGTAATTAAAATTTAACTTCGGCGCCGGGTCATCGAAATTTGTCATTAATACAATTAAATGAAACGGCTTGAAAACATTTACTTTTTTTAATTTTAAATTTATCATTTCGAATTTGAATATATGACAAACCACCTAATAAGGAACCGTGCAGAAGGTCGAATTAAATGTCAAAACCTCCATTTGTCGAAGGCATCGTCATCTGTCAAAAACCTGGTTTTGAATCACCTGAAATAAATGAAAAATGAAATTTCACTCCGCGCTACCCCACCCCTTTCGAAAATTAAAACGAACCCAAAAGAAAATTGCCAAATGGTTGGAATTTGTTCAAAAAGTAAAACCCGTTGGCACCTTTGAAGAACTACATTCCCCGACTCCACCTGATTATGGAGATTGGAGCAATTGGGCGGCCCGGCCCGGAGTACCCAACAAATCTTCGCTCACACCCAAAGGCTTTTCAATCCAGGCGGAAACTACCCTGGCAGATGTTTTTTTCATCCACCCGACCACCTATTTTGGAGCAGAAAGTTGGAACGCCCCTCTCAAACACCCCCTTTCCAAACAAATTGTGGATGAAATAATTTTGCCTGGTCAAGCTTCCGCTTTCAACGCTCGCTGCCGAATTTTTGCCCCGCGCTACCGGCAGGCCACGTTTTTTTCTTTTCTGGAAGCCAGCCGCAGCGGAAGAAAAGCCTTTGAATTAGCCTACTCCGACATCGCCAGTGCATTTGATATTTTTATCCGGCAACTCGATGAAGGACGCCCTTTTTTTATCGCAAGCCACAGCCAGGGAACCCTCCACGCCATCCGGCTTTTGGAGGAGAAAATTGAAAATTCCGAAATCAGAAAACAATTGGTATCGGCTTATGTCATTGGCTACCGATTTCCGTTGGACAAATTTGGGACAGCTTTTAAAAACCTTAAACCCTGCGAAAGCCCTCTCGATACCGGCTGTATCATCAATTGGGACACCTATGAATATGGTGGAAAACCGGCACAACGGCTGGAACTAGCTGAGCATTGGTATCGCAGCAAGGACGGAAAAAGCAGATGGGTAGGGCGCTCGCGAAAAATGCCACTTTGCGTCAATCCCTTGACGTGGCAGCGAGCCTTGGGAATGGCTCCCAAAACACAGCATCGAGGTGCTGTTCGGATATTATTCGATAATATTCCTTTTCGTTGGGAAGCGATGTGGGGCAATAAACCATTGCAAATCAATGCTGTAGGACTATCTTCTCCTTTCACGGAAGAGGTGTCAGCCGAAATCCGGAAAGATGGTTTTCTATACATTTCCAAACCCAAAACGGCGGCTTTTAGGACGATATTGCTACCCCGAAAAAATTACCACTTGCAGGATTACGCCTTGTTTTACATGAACATCCGGGAAAATGTGGAGGAACGCTTGCGAGCATTTTTGGCGAAGAATTAGCCTATTTTTAAAATCAATTTTCCCAATTTTTGGCCGCTGAAAAGGCGGAGAAATGCAGAATGGAAATTTTCTATTCCTTCCACAATGTGTTCTTTAGATTTCAGTTTCCCCTCCGACAGCCATTGTCCCATCTCCTGAATGGCCTTTGGGTAGGCTTTTTGGTAATCAAAAACGATAAAACCTTCCATTCTGGCGCGGTTGACGAGTAACGACAAATAGTTGGATGGTCCCTGCAAAGCATCGCTGCGATTGTATTGAGAAATAGCCCCGCAAATAGGAATGCGGGCGTGCAGATTGATTTGGGACAAGGCAATGTCCAGAATCTCGCCACCCACATTGTCGAAATAAACGTCCACCCCATTGGGGCAAGCATTTTTTAGGGCTGCATAAACTTTTTCATTTTTGTAATCGATGGCAGCATCAAAACCCAATTCTTCCAAAATGTAGCGACATTTTTCATCACCGCCTGCGATGCCGACAGCCCGGCATCCCTTTATTTTGGCAATTTGCCCAACCACACTCCCCACTGCGCCGGCAGCGCCCGAGACAAGTACTGTTTCACCTGCTTGAGGCTTCCCTACTTCCAACAGTCCAAAATAAGCCGTAAGCCCAGGCATCCCCATCACGCTGAGGTACGCGGGGAGGGGTATCAAGTCCGGGTCAATTTTCATTATGGCGGGTTCGCTGGAAACGGCATACTCCTGCACCCCTGTCCATCCGGTGACATAGTCGCCTGCTTGAAAGTTTGGGTTGTTCGATTCAATGACTTGCCCAAGTGTTCCCGCCCGCATCACCTCGCCAATTTGCACGGGCGGGATATACGATTTTTGGTCGTTCAACCAGCCCCGCATGGCTGGGTCAAGGGAAACGTAAATAGTCCGAATAAGCACTTCGCCTTCTTGGGGAATGGGCAGGGCGTTTTTCTCCAGGGTCCAAGTGCTTTCGCCGGGCAAGCCAATTGGCCGCTTAGCTAATTTTACTTGCGTGTTGGTTTTCATAATTTAGTTTCGTTATTTTGGTCAAATATCAGGGTGATTTTGAATGTCACCATAATTAGGATGCCTAAAGATGAAGCAATTATTTAATTTGTAAAACAATTCACATGAAAAAGCACCTGATCCTGCTCTTTGCCGTTTTTCTTTTTTTATCCTGCCACCAAATCGAAACAGCAGACACGATACTTCTCAACGGCAATTTTTACACTGTCAACGATGCGCAACCCCTTGCCGAAGCTATCGCCATCAAAAGCGACCGGATTGTAAAAGTGGGTAGCAATGCGGAAGTGATAAGGTACAAAGGCGGGGGGACCAAGACGATCGATTTGAGTGGAAAATTTGCCATGCCCGGCTTTATTGAAGGCCATGGGCATTTTTCCGGCTTGGGAACCAGCCTGATGATTTTGAACTTCATGAAAGTCAAAAGTTGGGACGAAATTGTCGCCATGGTGGCAGCCAAAGTGAAAGAAGCGAAACCCGGCGAGTGGATTACCGGAAGGGGTTGGCATCAGGAAAAATGGACAAAACCGCTTGACAGACAAGTGCTTGGATATCCCTACCACGATAAATTGAGCGAAGTATCCCCCAACAATCCCGTCCTTTTGCGCCATGCCAGCGGGCACGCTCTTTTTGCCAACAAAGCAGCGATGGATGCTGCAGGCATCACCCTGGAAAGCCCCAATCCTACAGGCGGTGAAATTGTCAGGGATGCCGCAGGCTATGCCATCGGCGTTTTCGAAGAACGGGCAATGGAGGCTATCAACCGCGCATACCAAGCCTATTTAAATACCCTCTCCGAAGATGAACGTACAGCCACTTGGTACAAAGGAATTGAACTGGCCGAACAGGATTGTTTGTCCAAAGGAATCACCTCCTTTCTCGATGCTGGCTCTTCTTTTGATGAAATTGAACGCTACCGAAAAATGGCAGAAGCAGGCGAACTTAACCTTCGCCTGTGGACAATGATTCGACATTCTTCTGACGAACTAAAAGGAAATCTGGATGGATTCCCGATTATCGATGCAGGAAATCACTTCTTCACCTCGAGGGCAATAAAAGCGGCAGTAGATGGGGCTTTGGGTTCTTTTGGCGCCTGGCTGCTTGATCCTTACGACGACAAAAAGGACTTCGTTGGTCAGAATACTACCTCCATTCCCGAGCTTAAAAAAATTGCCGAGATTGCAATAAACCACGACCTCCAGTTTTGTATTCACGCCATAGGGGATCGAGCCAATCGGGAGGTTCTCGACATTTACGAAGAAGTTTTTAAGGCACATCCCGAAAAAAAAGACCTCCGCTGGCGTATCGAACATGCCCAACACCTAGCCCTTTCTGATATTCCAAGGTTCAAAGAATTGGGCGTCATCGCCTGCATGCAAGGCATTCACTGCACTTCGGATGCCCCTTTTGTCGTAAAGCGATTGGGGGAGAAACGGGCTAGAGAAGGCGCCTATGCCTGGCGTTCTTTAATCGATGCAGGGGCCCTA
>CAZJYF010000168.1:0-7706 GCA_964549665.1 uncultured Saprospiraceae bacterium | reverse complement strand
AGCTCTGAATTTCACGGAGACCAACTCGATATTTTTATAAAAAACGGCCGCATTGAAGCCATCGAAAAAGGATTCAAAAGATACGATTCGCTCGATGTGGAAGTCTTTGATGCCGGGGGTGCGTTCGTGTCGCAGGGTTGGTTGGATGTGGGGGTTCAGGTGGGCGATCCGGGATTTGAGCATCGCGAAGATTTGCAGTCGGTTGCTGCAGCCGCAGCGGCGGGAGGATTCACTGCAATTGCCTGTTTTCCAAATACGTATCCTGCCATCCATTCCAAGTCAGAGGTCCTGTATTTGAAAAATAATACAAAGCACGGGCTGGTTGATTTTTTCCCGCTTGGAGCGGTTTCCATGGATTGCAAAGGAAAAGACATCACCGAGATGTACGATATGCACGCTGCCGGGGCGGTGGCTTTTTCGGATGGCAAAAACCCCATTCTCGATGGCGGTTTGATGATGCGGGCTTTGCAGTATGTCAAGCCTTTCGACGGGGTGATAATCAATCAGCCGCACGAACATTCCATCGCCCCCGATGGGCAAATCCATGAAGGCAAAATCAGCATTTCTACGGGTTTATCGGGCATCCCCAATCTGGCCGAAGAATTGATGGTGCAGCGCGATATTTTATTGGCTGAATACGCGGATTCGAGGGTTCATATTGCCAATATTTCTTCAGCCGGTTCGGTCGAACTGATTCGAAAAGCCAAAGCCAAAGGACTAAAAGTCACCGCCTCCGTCCCTGCTGTGAATCTAGCCTTCGAGGATGCCGCTTTGATGGAGTTTGACCCCAATTTCAAAATGCTTCCACCCCTTCGGGAAGCTGGAGATATCGAAGCCTTGAAAAAGGGATTGAAAGACGGGACGATTGACCTGATAGCTTCCAATCATGTTCCCTTGGAAGAAGAGTTGAAAAATTTAGAGTTTCTCAATGCTGCTTTTGGCACCATTGGTTTGGAAACTGCTTTTGCTGCCGCCAATTCACATCTTCGAAACCTTTTAAGCCCGACGGAATTAGTTGAAAAATTTTCCCTCAATCCGAGGAAAATATTACATCTTCCTATCCCCGGAATTGAGGTTGGCGCAAAAGCCGATTTGACTATTTTTGATATCGAAAGCGATTGGGTTTTCTCCGAAAAGGATATTTTTTCAAAATCAAAAAACACCCCTTTCCTCGGGGCGAATTTCAAAGGCAGAGTGCTTGCCGTGGTCAACAATAACCGATACTCGATAGGAAATCGGAGATAATCCATAGAAAATATTTTATTATCCGGCAATAAATGCCCAATTTCACAGGGTAAATTTTAAACAAAAGATGAAAAACAAAAGAGGAAAGAAATTGGTGAATTAATCATACCTACCTTTTTTCTTTTCTTACGTCTTTTATCTTTTGTCTGAAAATCTACTATCTACTTTCTTCAACCACTTTAAAATCAAAACAATATGACAACTTTGGACGACTCCACTCAACAAATTCCCGACCCTTCCACTGTTTCCATGAAACCCACCGCCATGCGCTTCGGACTAATTGGGGGTCTTGCCCTTATCGTACTAAGTTTGATTTGGAACATGACCGGAATGATTGATTATACCGGTGAAAAGAGCAATATGCTACCCAATATCGTGAATTGGGGTGCCATCATCGCAATCCTGGTTTTGGCAATTAAAAAACACCGGGAGGAAGATCTGGCAGGATACATTACATTTGGAAGATGCGTCGGTTTGGGTGCTTTTTTAGGATTGATTATGGGGATAATCAGCGCAGTTTGGGCACTTCTCTATTTTAATGTTATTGACCCGGATATTTTGAGCAATATCCTTTCGCAAATGGAAGAAAAATTCGTCGATAAGGGAATGGAAGAATCCCAAATTGAAGTGGCGATGAGTTGGATGAGCAAAATGATGAGTCCCATTGGAATGTCCATTATGGCGATCATTGGTACGGTAATAACGACAACTATTCTTTCCCTTATTGTTGGGGCGGTCATGAAAAAGAACCCACCTTCTTCTATCTAAGAAACGAAAGTTTGAAAATTTTTAATTGAGCGGCGGATTACCATCTGCCGCTCAATTCTTTTTTGATATGCAACAAAAAAACGTAAAATACGGTATCATAGCTGGGGTAGGCACGGTGCTCTACATCCTGGTTTTTTACTTTTTCAAACACGAAAATGTTTTGAACCCGCTCGTTCCCTGGAGTTCCCTGATTATTTATATTGCCTTCATGGCAAAGGCAGGGGTGGATTTGCGAAAATTGCAAGGCGGGCTACTTTCCTTTAAGCAGGGGCTGAAGGAGGCTTTTGTCGTTTACCTGGTTGCCAGCCTTATTTATTATGCTTTCATCTATTTCCTGTTCAAATTTATTGACCCCGGGTTGATTGAATTGCAAAAAAAGCAACTCCTTTCAATGGGGGAATCGATTGAAAATAAAGACCTTAGCATGACTCTGGGCAAAACTTTTTTTAGTTTTACCACCGGCTTAATCGGTGGGTTCATTTTTTCTGCGCTTGTTGCCGTAATTTTGAAAAGAGAATAGATTTGGATTGAGATTTTGAGGCTAAACCTCAAAATGCTTAATCTTTGTCTGTTTGAAGCCAAGTCTCGGCCTGACTATGAGTCACACCGAGACTTAAAATAGGAACTTATTATTAACCATTTCTAAGCCTCTCTTGTCTAAAATCTAAAAGTCGTAAAAAAGAAAAAGAAAGCCCAAAAAATGGACATTTCAATTATCATTCCCCTTTTTAACGAAGAAGAGTCCCTTGGCGAACTCGAAGCTTGGATTCGCCGGGTAATGGAATCGAACGGCTTTTCGTACGAGATCATCCTGGTGGATGATGGCAGTAGGGACGATTCCTGGAAGGTGATTGAAAATTTGGCGGCGGAAAACCCCAATCTTCGGGGCATAAAATTTAACCGGAATTACGGTAAATCTGCGGCTTTGCATATGGGTTTTCAAGCTGCCGCGGGAGAGGTAGTCATAACGATGGATGCCGATTTGCAGGATAGCCCCGACGAAATTCCTTCCCTGTATAAAATGATTGCAAAAGAAGGGTATGAAATCGTGTCTGGCTGGAAAAAGAAACGCCACGATCCACTTTCAAAGACCATTCCGTCTAAATTTTTTAACGGCGTCACACGAAGGATTAGTGGTATTCCTCTGCACGATTTCAACTGCGGTTTGAAGGCATACAAAAGGACGGTGGTGAAAAGCATCGAGGTCTATGGAGAGATGCACCGCTACATTCCATTGCTTGCCAAATGGGCGGGTTTTACTAAAATCGGGGAGAAGGTGGTGACGCACCGCCCAAGGAAATACGGGCTGACCAAGTTCGGATTGGAACGCTACATCAAAGGTTTCCTGGACCTTCTCACCATTTCCTTCGTCGGCAGATTTGGCAAACGGCCGATGCACTTTTTCGGTACCTTGGGCACCTTGTTTTTCTTTTTGGGTTTTGTCATCCTCGTTTATTTGAGTGTCGCCAAACTCATTTACGAGGAATATGGCATCGCCGAACGGCCCCTGTTCTTTTTTGGTATTTTGGCCGTCATAATTGGCACACAGCTTTTCGTTACCGGTTTTCTCGCCGAATTGGTGACCCGGAATTCGCCCACTCGCAATGTCTATCTCATCGATAAAGAAACTGGAAGCGAAGCCATATGCAAAAAATAGCCATTCTCTCACCGGCCTATCCTCTGAGGGGGGGCATCGCTTCCTCGAGTGAACGCCTCGCGCAGGAGTTGCAGGCTCATGGCTTTGAAGTGGTCATTTATACCTTTCGCCTGCAATACCCAGGTTTTCTCTTTCCCGGTAAAACGCAGTATTCCGAGGACCCCGCTCCTAATGATTTGAAAATCAAGGTAGTAATCAATTCTATAAATCCATTTAATTGGTGGAAGACCGGCAGGGAATTGAAAAAGTGGAAACCCGATTTAATCATTGCCCGCTATTGGTTGCCCTTCATGGCCCCTTGCTTGGGAAGCATTTTGCGCGTTGCAAAAAAAAACAAGCACTCCAAGGTAATCGCCCTGACTGACAATATTATCCCCCACGAACCGCGCTTCGGCGACCGCCAACTGACGCAATATTTTGTCAATTCGGTTGATGGCTTTCTGGTGATGTCGAAGTCTGTAAAAGAAGAAATTCGCCAATTCTCCATCGCCAAACCGGTTCGATATGTTCCACACCCTCTCTACGACAATTACGGCGCATTGGTTGAAAAAAGGGCTGCTTTGCAACATTTGGGATTAACGGAAAAGGTAAAATACCTTCTGTTTTTCGGTTTTATCCGGGACTACAAAGGTTTGGATTTGTTGTTGAACGCAATGGCAGATGACAGAATTCGCAAGCTCAATTTGAAGCTGATTGTCGCGGGGGAATACTACGGGAATCGGGCTTTTTATGAAAACCTGATTCGTTCCAAGGGCATCGAAAATCAGGTGATTTTAAGAACCTCCTTCATCCCCCACGATGACGTAAAATACTTTTTTGGCGCAGCCGATTTAGTAGTGCAACCCTACAAAACAGCCACGCAGAGCGGCATTTCCCAACTGGCCTATCATTTTGAAAAGCCTATGTTAGTGACGAATGTGGGTGGCTTGCCTGAAATTGTGGAGCATGGGAAAGTGGGCTACGTGGTAGAAGTGCAGGTGAAGGCAATCTCAGACGCGATCGCCGATTTTTTTGAAAATGAGCGGCAGGAGGAACTTACGATGGGTGTTATTGAAAACAAAACCCTATTTTCATGGGACAATATGGTGAAGGGGATAAGGGGAATGTTCAATGAAATGTAATCGGGGTCTCCTCGTAAAGTGCTAATTCTCAAACCTTTCAACATTTTACAAGGAGACCCCAACTTAAAGGAAGGAAACTGGGGACCAGCTTCCTGCTGGCAGGTCTTGCATTCACTTGAATGTCAAACTTCCAAACTTAAACTGACGTCCATTTTCTCCATAGATGGCCATCTCGTTTCGCCCGATTTGTTTTGAAACTTTCGGACGCGCAATAGCGGCAGTATTACGGCCATTTTGGTTTACCGGGAAGGTCTCCACTGACCCATCTTTACGCACCTCCGCCACGACGATGACCGAATTGTTGCCACTGAAGTTGAAAGTACGACTCCTCCGTTTTCTTTGGGCACCCCCTAAATTCCGGGTGTTATCGTTGAAAACAAAAAACAATTTATCCCGCACAATGGCCATGGAATAGGAGGAATAGATGCCCCCGTCGTTGGTGGTGGATTGTTGTTTGGGAATGCGGGAGGCCCATTCGATTTCTCCGTCGGGGCGGATATTGACGATGATGATATCGTTGTAATTATAATAAGTGGTAGTGGTTTGGTAGGGGCTGTAGAAACTGGAGTAACCGTAGTAGGAAGGGTAGAAATAATCTTGGTCGGTTTGTTGATAAACGTAGAATTGCTCTGCCACTAACACAGCACCGCCGTCACTTCTTAGAATGAGTTCATCCAACGCATATTGATAGAGTTCAGCCTGACGTTTGTAATTTCCTTTGCGGGCAGCGTTTTGTGCCCTTTTCTTGTCTTTTGGTGACATATAAACAGAGAGGAATTCAAAATTGAACTCCTTTGAATTTTGATTGTAAATCTGTTTTGTTTTCGAGTTTAAGCGAAAAAAATAGGTGCCCTTAATGCTGTAAGTACCTCTTTCAGAATAGAAGCCGGTGCAAACGAGGTCGCCGTCATCTGCCACCCTGAAAGTAAGGTCGGTGATGAACTTATCTTTCAGGTCAATGTGGTATTCTTCGGCATCCTCGCCGCCCTGTCGATAGGCAAGGATGACGTATTCGTAATTTGGACTACCTCTCCGGCGGTATTTTGCTTCGTCTTTGAAAAGCACTCCGAGCAGGAAAACGTTGCCTTCATTATCAACCCGGTATTCTTCAATGGACAATTGATTGTCGGGATAGGGTAGTTTGATGTTTTTACTCCATAATTTCTCAAAATCATTGTCATAAACCCGAAGGGCAAATCGTTCCGGTTCTTTTTTTCGATAAGGCAATTGATTGTAAATCAACATTTTAGAGCTATCTCTTGAAATGTGATAGTCAAAGGTGCCTTCCCGTTCTTTATTTCTGGCTTCCGTCGCGACAATCATCTTCAGGTTTTTGCTGGGGGTGAGGGTCTTCATATTGATAGGCTGTTTGAAGAGGAAGTTTTTCTTCTTCGCCACGTTGTTGAAGGAAGTTAGCAAATACAATTGCCCTCCCAGCATGATAATATCCTCAAAATCGCGTTGCTTGCCTTTGTATTTCAGGTCGATAACATTTGATTTGAGCAATTTCATGTCTCTGCTAAAATATTCCAAATAAACTTTTGGCCTTGCATTTGGGTTTGACAGAACCTTTTCCCGCAAGGAGTAGAAGCCTTTGTGGGTAATGGCGATGATTTTAGAAATCTGCGTATTGAGGGGTTCGTTATAATCCGTTCCCCATTTTAAAAAAGCAGGCTCTGAATTATTCTGACTGAAAGAAACAGAGGTATGCAGGTGCATTATGGAAAACAGAATTAGTGCAATTTTCAATTTCCGTTGCATAAGGTTCGGTTTAATGTGAAAAAATATTGGAAATCTGTCAAACAAGTTTTTGAGGCACCACTCCCAGAAAGAGATTTGTAAAGCAGCCCCATTCTACTCACATCTTTTAACCATTTTTAGGAGCACAATGGTCGAATTGTTTTACAATTTATTCTGAAAATGTGCTTAGTATGCCAGCATGCTAACAATTCCGATTCCAGTAAAAGTCAGAAATAATTGAGCAATCTCACCTCCTCATCCTCTTATTTTCCGGTAAGTAGAGGCATGGGGGGCATCCACCTTCTGCATTACCCGGATTACTTTTTCCTTTTCCTGTGGCGTACCGTTTTTGAAAATTTCAACGATTTCATCTGCTTTTGCGCTGGCAAACATCTGAAGAATCATGGCATTTGGATAATTGCGGTTCACCTCGCCGATTGCTTCAATAGCCTGTCTCATTATTGCCCTGGCGGCGGCGGGATCTTTGTGCATGATATCGAGGCTTTGCCGGTGGTAGTCGTAAATGGCCTGCCGGAAAGCCCGGGTTCTGGGGGTCAGCAGGTTTTCCGCTATCCAATACCTGTTCCGATTGCTATCCGTCGAACGCCATCCTTTAAAATTCCGGGCCACCGTAGGAGGAATGAGGTTAATAATATCTTGTGCTTCCTGCAAATAAGGCTCCCCGCCGAAAAGGGAATAGGAATCGTAGTCCATGCCGAGGATGATGTAGGCGTAAAAAGCCAATATTGAAGTTAAGTTATCTTGGAAGGCCGTTTGGCTGTATTCCAAGGGCTGAAATTGCTCGTAGAAAAATATGACGTCCTTGTCGTTATGTTTTAACAGTGGGGTTTGGTAGGTGCTTCCAAATACAGGGCGGACCGACTGAACCGCCAGGTCTGCTCTAAAACTCGTCGGTGAAAGTTCGTCCGTGATGGTAATAACCAAATCTACTTTGATGCGTTCCTCTTCCTCGAAGACGTCATTTGTCCATTTCTGATTGTTCATAAACTCCGTAATGGCAGTTTCAAGGGTTTCAAAGACCCGGGGATCGGTGGTTTGTAATTTGGGTGTATTGATCGTTACGTGGACATTCAATTCTTGTGCTGCTAAAAAGGAACTGAACAACAAGCTCACGATTAACGGAAAAAACTTTTTCATCTTATGGACGGTTTGTC
>CAZJYF010000167.1:0-7735 GCA_964549665.1 uncultured Saprospiraceae bacterium | reverse complement strand
AAAGACCAATTGAGCCGTAGAAAGGGGAACCGGCAGTGTGTCTTTCAATTCGGCAACTTTCCGGGTGATGTCACAGAGGGCAATGAGTTGCCAAAGGCGAAGGTTTTTCAGATGGATGTCGCCGAATTTTTGCTCTCTTAGGAGAGACTGTCCCGCGTAGATTTCAAATTCGACCCCATCGGTTTTGTACTTTTCAAAATAATGGGGAATCATCTTTTGCGTCCGTACCTCTTCGGCTTCCAAATATTCCGAAATGGTATCATTGATTTGGTTGACGCTGGTCTCGTAGTCCTTTCGCTTTTGATAGATGACGCCATAATCGGGGTCCAGGAGGTCGTAATAGTTCTTCAATTGGAAGTCGAGTTCCGGATCTTTGGCAGCGACTTCTTCCAGCAGGGGGTGTATCGCGTTTTTGATGAAATCCAGAAGGCGGGATTCGTCGTTGGACTTTATTTCCCGGTTCAATTCCTCTATAATTTGTTTGGTTTCCAACAAATAATAGTCCAACAAAGGGAAATCAATTTTCTTCCTGGCCAACTCGATTAGGTGGATAATTTTTTCTAAATTTTCAATGAAATCCAATTGAATCGCTTTGTTCCTTTTTACCGATGAATGCACGATGTCGGCTTGAGCGTAAAGAGGATAAACCTCTTCGAAAACGATCGAGGGCGGCAATGGTTTTTTCCCGGTCAACTCTTCTGTTTCCAAAAAATTGAAGGCGCACTCGACGAATTTCCATTCGACACTGGGGTGCAAAGTGGTGAATTGTTCCCGGATGATGGCCTCAATTCGGTTGTCAATCTCTTCCCTGCTGCGTTCCACCGCGATGCTGAACAAGGGAACGATTTCTTTAAATTGCAACTCGATAAAACTGTGTAATTCAAACGGATTGGGGGAGCCGATTTCCAAAATCCCGATCACTTCATTTTCCTTATTTAAAAGGGGCGCGACCATAATGCTTCGAAGCCCAACATCCAGCAAACCCCGTTCGATGGGGGTTTTGAATTTCACCTCTTCCAGGTCTTCTATAAGAAGGATTTCTTTGTATTTGCATACTTTTTCGTAAATGGAATTCGCATTGGCGGCATCCAGCAAGCACTCCTGCCGGGCGGACAGGAAATCAAAGCGAATTCTGTAACGGTGTTGCCATGATTTTTCCCCAGGATAGTCAATAGCGGTCAACCCCATTCTCAACTTGGGCACCGAAAAATAGTTTCGCAGCAGAATTTCCAGGTCGCCAATATTTTCCTGCCGAATGACTGCGTCTTTTTCCAACAGTTTATAACGCAAGCGGGAAAGGGTTTCAACCTCCGAAACGTCAATCATGTCCATTCCGACCAAACCGTGCAATTCAAAATGGGAAGGGGGAATAAGTTTTAACCAGGCGTTCAAGTCGTAAATGTTGCTTAGTAAATGGTTGATTTGGCCTTGGGTCAAATCCCGAAGTGGTTTAAGCTTTTTTACATCTACAAAGTTGATGTTCATCACCGATTTGAAGTAACGATGGATGCTGCTTTCCGGGCATTCAATCGTAAAAAGGACCTGCGGGTCTAACTTGATGTGCTGTCCGTAATATTTATTCAGAATCAATGAGCAGATGCGCACAACTGAGGCAGTATAAACAAACTGTGCGGATTTTTCTATCCGGTATTGTATCTTATTGGAAGAAAGAAGTTTTTTCAGGGCTGACGTTTGAAAAAAGGCGTTTAGGTCGAATGGGCGGCTTGCCTGAGCCAATTGTACCTCCCGGAGGTTCAGGGGAAAAAGTCCTGTCATGAGTAATTCAACCGCATCGGGATAGCGTTCGAGTTGGGCATAATCTTCAATCGGCTCCAGCAATTCAGGCACTCTTTCCACGGCATTGATGACTTCACGAGCCAATAGTGCTTCGGTCAAATTTTCACTTTTCAGCTTGCTTTTCCAAAACCGGATTAATGGAACAAAGCTCAATTTGGTGGTAAATGGGGAGCGCTTGTAGCCCGTTTGCTCGAATTCGTATTTTGGGAGAAAAGCTTCTTTTTGAAACTTTATCATGGGCCGCTTCGGCATTTTAAGCGTTTCCTTGGGAAGGGTTGTTTCTTTTACCATAATCCGTTTTTTGATTCAAAGATAATAACCCTTTGAAACCAAAAACAGTTTGATAGATTGGAATTTGAAAGTGCGATACTGTCAGAATCAGGATTTGCAGGAAGGAAGGATTTGCAGGATTCAGAAGCAGCAATGATTGGCTAAAGCCAAATGCCAACTTTCCATCTGTCACCGCCCTGAAGGGCGGCGCAATTGAAGGGCAACTCAGAATCAGACAAGTACCGGCAGCATTTAGAATCCTGAAAATCCTAATTCTGACAAAAAGCGAAAATTGATTGGTGGAGTTGCTAAGAAAATGTCTCCGGTTTTTTTAGGGTAAAATGGAAAGTGCTTCCAATGCCCGGTGTCGATTCTAACCAAATATCTCCATCGTGTTGCAGTACAATTTTTTTGGCAATGGTCAATCCCATTCCGATACCCGGATAGGTGGAACGGAGATGTAATCTTTTAAAAAGCAGGAAAATCCTTTCGAAATATTCAGCCTCGATGCCGATGCCGTTATCTGCGACAGAAAACTGCCAATAATCGCCCCTCTCGCACCCGCTCACTTTTACGTGGAGGTCTACTCCCTGTTTTTTAAACTTCAGCGCATTTTCCAATAGAAGTTTAAAAAGCCATTTTAGTTTATCCCTGTCGCCGATAATTTCCCGAGGCATATTTGCAATTTGAATGGTAGCATTTTGGTCTATGGCTGCCTGTTCCAATTCTCTTGTCAACAAGAAGAGAAGTTCCTCTGTGTCAATAGATTGGTTCCTATGATCGGTCTTATCCAGTTGTGAAAAATTAAGCAACCCATCGATAAAGTCGTTCATCTTTTGTACTCCGTCGATAACGAAGCCGAGGTATTCATTGCCGGTTTCGTCGAGTTGGCTTCCGTATTTTCTTTCCAATAATTGACTAAAATTGCCGATTATGCGCAGCGGTTCTTTCAAATCGTGCGAAGCGAGATAGGTGAAATTTTCCAATTGAAGATTAGCCTCGATATATTTTTTGAGTTTCTTTATTTTGGTTTTGAGATCCCGGATTTCAGAAGTCACACC
The DNA here is from genome assembly GCA_964549665.1 of uncultured Saprospiraceae bacterium. Lineage (GTDB taxonomy): Bacteria > Bacteroidota > Bacteroidia > Chitinophagales > Saprospiraceae > CAZJYF01. The sequence continues at coordinate 4,607 of CAZJYF010000167.1, read as the reverse complement.
TTCCTGTTTCCGATGATTTCGAGAAAGGTCGGTCAGAAACAAGGCTGCACCTTCAAAAAGATGCCTATCCTTGCCGAGGCGGACCATTGTCAATTTCAGGTATTTGGTTCTGCCATCTAAAGAATCGACTTCCGATTCAAGCTCGAAACGCGAAATAGCGGAAGATTGGAGTTGTTCGAGGCGAGTTTTAAAATCGGGGAGCTCGTAAAAGGGAAGGAAAGAAATGTGAAAATTGCTTAACCGGTGTCCTTGGGGTAATCCGAGCTGACTGCAAAAAGCATCATTTGCGATAGTGAACCTCCATTCTTCATCTACCATGGCGAGGGCTTGCAAATTTCCAAGGAGGATAGCATCGTAAAGTTTGTCCTTGATAGCTTCATCACTGAGGCTGAAAGCAGGGTGATTGTGGACAGGAAGTTCCATGATTTGGGTGTTTGTAATTTATTGAATAAAATTGGAACAAAAGAAAGGTCGCTACCTTTAGAGGGACTCTGTTCGTCGAAATTTCAATAATTTAGAACGTGGATAATTAAGGGGATGGAAATAAAGCCGATGTGTGAATTTTTAATTATCTACCAATAATTTCCCCAAAACTAACCGATTGGGAAAGCTATTGAAATGTAGCATTTTTAGAAATTGTGACAATGTAAAAGGAAGGCAATAGATGCCCTGGCATGAAAATACACGGAAGGAATAGAAAACTGTAAACACTTTAAAAAAAAAGGGAACGCCTCAGTATTACAGCTAGTGTTAAAATTTTTATAATTTCGTCGCAATAAGACTAAACGATTGGTTGTTAGGAGTTAAGAATCGGTAATACAGAAAACTTATTCAGTTCCAAAATTTTCCATATTTTGAAATTCCAGTTACCGATATAGCAATTCGATAGCATTAATTCTAAAATATTTTTAATGACCAAATTATCCAAGGCGTCAAGACCCCTTGGAAACGATAACAGAAAAAGGTTTAATGACCTTTCATCCAAATCAATCAGAACAAAATATTTCTAAAAAACCATCCTATGATGAATTCCGCAAAAGTTATCCTGTTGGTCGGTATTGCCTGCTTGACAGGGGGTTTGTGGGCGCAGCAAACGACCGTATTTACGGAAGCCAATTTGGCCTACAAAAGGGGAGAGGAATTTTACCAAAAAGGCTTGTACGGCAAGTCCCGCTCAGAGTATGAAGCCGCCCGGACCCTATTGCGCCCTGCCAATGAACCACAGTCGCAAATGCTGAAAACGAGAGCAGAATTGGGTTATGCCAAATCTGCTGTGCGGCTTAATTTACCCGAAGGGGAAAACCTTATCCTCGATTTTATTCGAAAATACCGCCCCGACCCCATCGCCTATCAGGCCTTGATAGAGGTGGCAAATTATTTTTTCAACGCGAAGGAATACGAGAAAGCCATCAATTACTTTTCGCAAATTCCATCCTACGAATTGACCAACGAACAACGGGCAGAGGTGAAATTCAAGATGGGTTATTCTTTTTTTGTAAAGAAAAAATTCAAGGAAGCAAAAAACAATTTTCGAGAGGTAAAGAATTTCGAAGGGCCCTATTTCTACCCGACGAATTACTACTACGGTCTGTGTGAATTTTTTGATGGCAATTACCACAACGCCATCAATTCCTTCAAATTGGTTGAACGTTCAAAGCAATACAAGACCCGCATCCCCTACTACATCGCCCAAATTCACTTTGCCAAAGGAGACTTTGACAAGGTGATTGCTTATACGGAACCCAAATTGAAAAGTAGAGAGTTGAGGCACCGCAAAGAAATGAATCAACTGGTTGGGCGGGCTTATTATGAAAATGGGGAGTATGAAAAGGCACTACCATTTTTGGAATATTATGCGGCAAAATCAAGCCGCCTCAAGGAAGAGGAGTTTTATCAATTGGGCTATGCCCAATATCAAACGGGGAGGTACCATGATGCGTCTAAAAATTTTGAACAACTCGAAAAGGTAGATTCTGAATTGGGGCAATTCGCTTTGTATTATCTGGCAGATTCCTATTTAAAATTGGGCAAGAAAAACTCTGCCCGCAACGCTTTCGGGGCTGCCAGCCGCATGGATTTTGACCCCACTGTCAAAGAAGACGCCCTTTTCAATTACGCCAAACTTTCCTACGAATTGAAATTCGATAGGGAAGCCCTCGATGCGTTGCAAGGTTTTGACCGCAGCTCGAAATATTACAGTGAAGCGCAAACACTGATGAGCAAAATTTTCCTCAATACGCGCGACTATGAAAAAGCGCTGGCCATCCTCGACCACTTTCCGGATAAGACACCCCAACTGAAAGAAGCCTATCAGAAAGTGGCTTATTTCAGAGGGCAACAGTTGTTTAAAGAAGACAAGTTGGACCAAAGTATCGGGTATTTCAATAAATCATTGGATGTGCCAGTGAATAAGAGATACGAGGCTTTGGCTACTTATTGGTTGGGTGATATTGCCCATCAGCAAAAAAAATACAACGAGAGCATCCGCTACATGAATCAATTCCTCACGCTGTCAAAAACCATGCGCAACCTTCCTGATGAATCTTCGGTGTTCACAGCTAATTATTTGCAGGGCTACAACTATTTGAAACAAAAGAACTACAACGGCGCTTTTGGCTATTTCAAATCAGCCGTAGAGGGCATCAAACGCAATTCAGTTTTTATTCGAAACGATGCGGTCAAGAATGAAATATTAGCCGATGCAACCCTTCGGGCGGGTGACTGCCTTTTCAAAAGGAACAGATACCGCAACGCGGCCCGATATTACAATGAGGCTATAAACAATGCTTATCCCGGCTTCGTCTATGCCATTTTTCAAAAAGCCATCATTGAAGGATTGAGAGGACGAAAGACAGAGAAAATTTTAGCATTGGAAAACCTGGTGGAAAACAATCCACATTCCGAATATACTGATGATGCCTTGTTTCAATTGGGCATCACTTATCAGGAAATGGGACAACTCGACAAGTCTGCCGAACCCCTTCGGGAATTGGTGAGTAGGCACCGCCATTCCCCATTGCTCAACACGGCTTTACTCCGGTTAGGTTTAATAACTTACAACCGGGGGAATATTCAGAAAGCCATCGAATATTACAAACAAGTCTTTTCAGGTAATCCCGAGGAGGATGAAGCGCAGGCTGCCATAGATGCCTTGGAGGAGATTTACATTCAGGATTTAAACGATCCAGATGGTTTTAGCACCTTCCTGGAAACCGTCCCAGGTTATAATTTGGACCATTACGGACGGGATACCCTCAATTTTAATGCTGCCGAATCTGCATTTGGCAATGCCACATACGACCGCGCGGCAAGCGCCTTTTCAAATTATATCCGCAAATTCCCCAACGGTCGAAACAGTCTCCTGGCACATTATCACCGGGGCGACTCCTACACCGAGTTGATGCAATACAGCGATGCTTTCAAAGACTACGAATGGGTGATTGCCAAAGGGCAAAGCCGCTATTATGGCAAAGCGCTTGAAAAAGCTGCTATCATTGCCTACAACCATGAACTGGACTTTGCCAAATCCTTCGATTATTATTCCCGCTTGGAGGAGGTTGCCAATACGTCTGACATGCGCTTCCAGGCACAACTAGGCGCTCTGAGAAGCGCTTACCGGATAGGCAACGCAAGCGCCGTTTCAAAGATGGCCGGAAAGGTCGTTAACAACCCGGCCGCCTCCAAAGATAATCTCGCGACAGCCAACTTTTTCCTCGGGAAAATGGCATTCGACCAAAAAGAGTTCCAAACAGCCCTCGATGCTTTCGGTGAAGTGACCAAACTGAGCGACAACGTTCAAACTGCCGAAGCCCGTTATCTCGTTGCTTACATCTACTACCAACAACGCGACCTGGAAACAGCAAAACAACTTGCCGTCAATGCAAATAAAGAAAGTTCCAATTTCCCATTTTGGGTAGCTAAAAGTGTCATCCTGTTGTCCGACATCTTTGCGGAACAAGGCGACCTTTTCAATGCCAAAGCCGCTTTGGAAGCCCTCATCGAAAACTTCGATGAAGACGAGGTTTTGATAGCTACAGCCAAAGCAAAACTGGCACAACTGGAAAAACGCACCGATTCCGAAAGCCGCCTGGATACTCGAAAGGATAGCGGTGATTTTTTGATAAATGACCGGAAAAGTGGGGGAGGATAGGATTGTGCGTTTTTAGAATGAAAGACCAACGGGTTCTTTGGTCTAAATGACTCTTAATCGGGGTATCGGCAAACCAAGCCAAACTTCACAAAAAATTCAAGCAAAATGAGAATGTGTCATAAAATTCTTTTTGTAACTACAACTTTCTTCTTTGTCGCCTTTTCGGCAAATGCGCAAGAGGATTTGCCTGCCGAACAGGTGGAGGTCATCAAAAACTTTGAAGTTCAATTGGAGGAAACGGAAAAAATTTCCCTCAACCCGGTTCTGCCACCCCTCGACACTACGACCGAGGAACAGGACTATTCGGTGCCCTCGCGGAACTTCCCTGTCGAATATCCCGCACCCAGAATTCGCCCAATTGCCATGAAAGCGGAAGATCTGGCTAAAGTTTACAACGCTTACCTCAAACTGGGCGCCGGCTTGCCTAGGACTTTTTATGGAGAGGGCGCCTATCATA
>CAZJYF010000166.1:2336-7765 GCA_964549665.1 uncultured Saprospiraceae bacterium | reverse complement strand
GTGATTACCGGCAATTTTGCCAAAGGCTACAACGAAATACGCATCAGCAAAGAAGAATTGCAGAGTTCGGGTGTTTTGTACTACCAATTGCAAACCCCAACTCATACTGCCACTCGCAGAATGATATTGGTTGACTAGCAACAAGGAACAATGTGCGATTTTTCCCGAAACCGATTTAAGTTTTCCTAAAATCTGGTTTTTGGGATGACCTCTCTCTGCTTCGGCGGAGGGGGGTTTTTTAATGTAAAATGTAAAATGATGAATGTAAAATTTAAAAGTTGCAGGACCCCTAAGATATTAAAAATCAGTCGTTTGAAATAATGAATCCTTTTACATTTTACATTAAAAAGGTGCCAGCAGGGAAATGAAATCTTGCGCAAATGAAGGGCAATAAGCCCAAAACCAACTATCTAAATTTGTGTTATCTTTGCAGCCCGAAACATGGTAAAAGTAAGAACCATATCATCCGCTGTTGCAGTAATCTTGTCAGGGATCATTTTCAGCACCCTGATACCTTTCCTGCCAATGGAGCAGTCTGAACCGGACTGCTATCACGGAAATATCCTGCTAGAGAGCGATCCCTGCCATTTGGCGATTTATCACCATAATTTGTATCCGCATAAAGAATGCCAGCACAAGGCTCATCTCAGCAAAAAAATTACCCATCACGGGAGCTTTTACTGGTTGCATGTCAATAAATTTTATGTTTCGATAATGGAAAATCGTGCAACTGTTTCGCTGCCTTCCATTTATCGTTTTTTCTTTCAGAGGCTCCAATTTTCCAATCTTCATTATTCCTTTTCCAATAAAAGTCCTCCTTTCATCTTGGCAATTTCCCTTTTTTAGTAAAAATTTCAACAGATCGCTCTTCTCCATTATTACGGTAAGATCCATTTGAATTTATTGTAATAGTGGCCGTTGACTATTAATGACCAATGACCATTTAATTGCCATGAAGCTATCAAAATTTTGTATCCCATTATTTATCAATGTATTTCTTTGCAACATTTTACCTGCTCAAAACACCCTTTCGGGAAAGGTGACTGATGAAGCAGGAAGCCCTTTAATGAGCGCCACTATTTATGTTCCCGAATTAAAAACCGGAACGACCACCGACCTCGATGGCAGCTATCAATTAAGCCACCTTCCCTCCAAAAAGCTGCTCTTGCAGGTCAGCTATATTGGCTTTGGAACGGAGACTAAGACAGTTGAAGTGAATGGGAAAATGAGGGCGGATTTCGCCCTTTCCGAAACGCATATCGAGGCGGAAGAAGTCGTGGTGACGGGTTTGAGCACTACCCAAAATAAGCGGCGAAATCCGGTGTCAATTGACATTCTGAAAAAAGATTTTTTGCTCAAAAGCACCGGTAGCAATTTGATTGACGGATTGACGAAAGTACCCGGTGTAAGTTCCATAAGTACGGGACCGGGTATTTCCAAACCCCTCATCCGGGGGTTGGGTTCCAACAGGGTGTTGGTGGTGCAAGACGGCATCCGGCAGGAAGGGCAGCAATGGGGCGATGAACACGGCGTGGAAATCGATGAATTTTCTGTGGACCGGGTGGAAATTTTTCGCGGGCCTGCCAGCCTGATGTATGGTTCAGACGGGCTGGGAGGCGTGCTTAGTTTTGAATCGGCGCACCCCGTCGAGGAAGGAACGGTGAAAGCCAACTTCCTGTCTTCCTACCACACCAACAACCGGCAACAAGGGTATTCTCTTTTTGCCGCCACCAACATCAATGGTTGGAATGGCTATCTTAGGGGCAGCTACATTCGCGCCGAGGATTTTCGCAACTCCTTCGACGGCAAAGTGTTCAATTCTTCTTTCGATGAGCACAATTTCAGTGGCATGGCAGGCGTCAACCGGAAGTGGGGCTATTCGCATATTCACTTCAGCTTGTTTCATCAGGAACCGGACCTGACAGAAGGCGACCGGAATAGTGATGGTAGTTTCCGGACAGACAAGGCTCCTTTTCAGATTGTAGTCCACCGGAAGGTGAGTTGGAACTCGAATTTAATTTTCAAAAACAGCAGCCTGAAAATGATAATCGGCTTCCAAAATAATCTGCGCCGGGAATTCGAAGAACCCGGAAAACCCAATTTGTTTTTCGATTTAAAAACGGTCAATTACGACTTGAAATACTACCTCTTTGAGCAAAAAAACTGGGAATATACCATTGGGATTAATGGCATGGTTCAGAACAACACGAATAGAGCACTCGAAGTGCTGGTGCCGGATTACGACTTACATGATGAAGGCACTTTTGCTTACGCCAAGCGGTCGTGGGAGAAGTTGGAATTTAGCGCCGGGCTGCGCTACGACCATCGGAATATTCGGGCTAGAAAATTGCTGGAAGTGGGCAATGAAATCAGGTTCAATGCCTTTAATCGAAACTTTTCGAATGTCACGGGAAGCGTTGGTCTGTCTTGGCTGCCATCCAAAAAAGTGGTGGTGAAATTTAATCTGGCGCGAGGGTTTCGCAGCCCCAACATAGCCGAGTTAGCCTCGAATGGGGTACACGAAGGCACCTTCCGGTACGAATTGGGCAATACGGATTTGACGGCAGAGAGTAACCTGGAACTGGATGCCGGAATTGAGTACAATTCAGAACATGTTTCCTTGCATTTAAATCCGTTTTATAACTTTATAGACAATTACATTTTTCTCGAAAAACTGTCCGCCATTTCAGGTGGTGATTCCCTCCGAATGGTGCGGGGAGAGGCCTTTTCCGCCTTTCGCTTCGTGCAGGGCAAAGCAAGATTGTATGGTGGAGAATTTACCGTGGATATTCATCCGCATCCCCTCGATTGGCTGCATTTTAAAAATACTTTTTCCCTCGTTTTGGCAAAGCAAAAAAATACACCGAACAAGTACTTGCCTTTCATTCCCGCACCGAAATATAATGTTGAACTGCGGACTACTTTTAACAAAAAAGGAAAATACCTGCGCAATTTATTCGTGGAAACGGATGTGGATTACCACTTTGCCCAAAACAGGGTCTTGTCGGAAAATGGGTTTGAAACACCGACACCGCATTATGGGCTGTGGAATGCTTCTCTGGGTTTTGATTGGATAGGCAAAAAAGGACAAAAGGTGGCTACTTTCTTTTTGTCGGGTCAAAATCTGCTCGACAAAGGCTATCAAGACCACCTCAACCGTTTGAAATTTGCCCCTGAAAACCTGGCAACCGGCCGGATAGGTGTCTTCAACTTGGGTCGCAATTTCGTGTTGAAACTGGTCGTGCCGATGGAATGGCGCATTCACCACAAATAATTGTCAGAATAAGGATTAGCAGGATTCAAATTGTCGGAATCAGGATTTTCAGGATTCCAACTGTCAGATTCAGGATGGGCTGGATTCAGGATTCAGTAAATCCAATAATCCTGAAAATCCTGATTCTGACCAAAGAATTTTCATTTTATTTCTAGTAAGCTAATAATATTTTTTGATTAGTCTAAAAATTTATCTACTATTGCCTTTTTAGCTGTTACTGAATAAAATGGATACTGAGATTCCCAAATCCTTAGAAGAAGTTCACGCAAGTGTAGATACTACCAAGAAAAAAGGATTCTTCCGCAAATTACTGGCATTCATGGGGCCCGCCTACCTCATCAGCGTAGGCTATATGGACCCGGGCAACTGGGCTACGGACATCGCCGGAGGAAGCCGCTTCGGGTACAAGCTCATTTGGGTACTGCTCATGTCGAACCTGATGGCACTGCTGTTGCAAAGCCTAAGCGCCCGGCTGGGAATCGTCAGTGGCCGTGACTTGGCGCAGGCTTCCAAAGAAACCTACGGTCGTTTGACCAATTTTGTGCTATATCTTCTCGCCGAAATTGGAATTGCGGCTATGGACCTTGCCGAGGTATTGGGCATGGCCATTGGGCTGCAATTGCTTTTTGGGTTGCCCCTTATTTGGGGCGTCCTCATTACTTTGCTCGACACCTTTATTTTGCTGTTCCTCATCAACAGGGGGATGCGAATCATGGAGGCCTTCATCCTGGCCTTGGTTGCTATTATCGGACTGGCATTTCTGGTAGAAATGTTCCTCGCACAACCAGACGCAGGGGCTTTGGCAGCCGGTTTTATTCCGAGCATTCCCGACAATACGGCTTTGTATATTGCCATCGGAATCATTGGGGCAACGGTGATGCCGCATAACCTTTATCTCCACTCTTCGCTGGTGCAATCCAGGAAATTTGAGCACAATATGGTACAGACCAAAGCTGCCATTCGATTCAATTTGATTGATTCAGCAATAGCCTTAAACATGGCTTTCTTTGTCAATGCTGCTATCCTGGTGCTTGCCGCAGCTACTTTTTACAAAAGGGGAATGTTCGACGTTTCCGAAATTCAGGATGCTCACCGGTTTCTGGCGCCCCTGCTGGGTTCAAAACTGGCGCCAATTTTCTTTGCCATTGCCCTGATAGCGGCGGGTCAGAGTTCCACCTTGACGGGAACTTTGGCAGGGCAAATCGTGATGGAAGGCTATTTGAACCTGCGTATTCAGCCATGGATGCGGCGGCTCATAACCCGGATGCTCGCCATCATTCCCGCTGTTCTGACGATCGTTATTCTGGGGGAAGGATTTACCGGTGAACTGCTGATTCTCAGTCAGGTCATTTTGAGTTTACAGCTTGGCTTTGCCATCATTCCGCTCATACATTTTGTAAGTGACAAACGGCGAATGGGCAAACTCGCGATCAGCAGCCTGACAAAAATCCTCTCCTGGCTTTGTGCCGGAATCATCGTCTTGCTGAATGCCAAACTGGTGATGGACGAAATTGGCGGGTGGTTGGCCACGGCGGAATCTCCTATCTTACTGTGGCTGACGGTGGTTCCTGTGGCAGTCGGGGCTTCCCTACTATTGCTTCACATCACATTCACCCCCTTCCTCCAATTAGCCTTTCGGCAAATCAAACACCTTCCCCACGAAGGTTTGGAGGTTATGCAACCTTTGGACAAAAAACAATTTCAAAAAATTGCAGTGGCTGTAGATTTTAGTGCAATGGACAAAGTTACCCTCCAATACGCCCTTTCCCTGGGCAATGCCTCAACAAAATATCTCCTGATTCACGTCGTAGAAACAGCCGGTGCTATCATGTTGGGAAAAGAAATCAGAGATTTAGAAACCACGGATGACGAGAAGCGGCTTGAATTTTATGCATCGGAACTTTCCAGGCAAAACCGTCAGGTAGAAACAGCCCTCGGTTTTGGCAATCCGAAAAACAGTATTCCGCGTATCGTCCACCGCTTTGGCGCGGACCTCCTTGTCCTTGGTGCACATGGGCACCGCCTTTTTAAAGACCTCATCTTCGGTACCACCGTCGATTCCGTTCGGCACAATGTCAAGATGCCCGTATTCATCGTGCGGGATGGCCGTTGAAATTGATTGGCAAATTCCTGTCCGTCACCGTCATCGTAGCTC
>CAZJYF010000166.1:0-2236 GCA_964549665.1 uncultured Saprospiraceae bacterium | reverse complement strand
GCTCGGAGAAGCCGCGCATACTGCCTTTTGAACTACTCCGGGCAGATGTCCGGAGTTAGGGTACTTCTCAAATTTGTTGCTCTCGAAAAAATTGAGTAAAGTTGCTGTCCCAAATGTTTGATTTGTTTGGATGCAATACAAAATTGCTTTTTTGCCTACTGCAATTGACTTTATTCTGAAATTGATTCCAAGGGGTCATGACCCCTTGGATGGAGTGTCTCCTACAATTTATTTTGGAATAAACTCTGGTGGAACAATCTCCCTTTTTCATGACGCTGTTTAAACTATTTTTGGGACTTCTTATCGGCTTGTTACTTCTAATTGTGGTTTTGTACTTTTCACCATCTCCTCAAGCAGTTACTGGCGTGGCACATGAATCTTTTAGTACCATGCTTCACAGCGGCGAAAGTGTGGCTACGGCGCCTTTTGTCAAATGGATAGCTTTCTTTTTTGGACTTTGCATTCTCAGCATTTTTGTGGTAAGTATTATGATTGGCTACCGCAAATACGAAAAGCTGGGAAAAGTAAAACCCTGGCTTATCGGCGGCAGCATTGCCTATTTGTTGGTTTTTTCGATGATGGTATTTTCCTATTGGCATTACGTGGAAGAAGGTAGTGCTGCTTATTTCCTGGGATTTCCCGCCCCAACAGCCTGGATGCTTTATGCCGTTTGGCTGTTTCCTTTGTTTTTTTCCTTCATTTATATATTCAAATTCAATGATTGGGTCATCAGCCCGGAAGAGCGAAAGCGATTCGAGGAAATTAAAAAGAGAAGTGAGAGAGTGAGAAGGTGAGAGAGTGAGAGGAAGTGAGAGATGTGAGAATTCTTACCCTCTCACTTTCTTTTTCAACCCGAAAGTATGGAGACCTTTAGAAATCCGATTATTCTTTCCTTTGTAGGCATATACATGCTGTTGTGCATCATTGTGGGAGTTTGGGCATTGCGGCGCACCAAATCCACAAAAGATTTTTTCATGGCGGGCAGAGATTTAGGGGTCATGGTCACTGCTTTTGCCGTCTTTTCGAGTACGTTGAGTGGATTCGGATTTGTGGGAGGTCCCGGATTGGTGTATCGCATGGGGATGAGTTCGGTGTGGATGGTCGTTGCAGCCGTTATCGGATACAATATCTCCTTTGCCTTGTTGGGGAAGCGGATTCGATTGTTTGCCGAATTGCGGGAAGCGGTCTCCCTGCCGGATGCCGTCGGCCTACGCTACGGCGCAAATTCCACTCGCTTTTTTGTCGCCCTCGCCATCTTGTTGGGGGTAGTGGGTTATCTGGCGACGCAGGTGCTGGCGATGGCGGTGGTGCTCAAAGACATTTTGACGGAGACCGCCTTTTTATCCCATATCAGCCTGGCAGCTTGTGCGGCCATCGCCTGCACTATTTTGGTGTTTTACTCCGTCGCCGGTGGCATCGTGGCATCGGTTTACACGGACCTGATTCAGGGCGGCGTAATGGTGGTGGCAGCCTTGCTCATTTTTTTTACGGTCATGCTCACCTTCGACGGAGGCTTCACTGAAATAAACCATATCATTGAAGCCGACGATCCGGAGGCCATCGGACCCTGGGGTACTTTGGGTATGGTTGGTTGCCTTTCGTGGTTGTTTGTCTTCGGATTGGGCGGTTCGGGTCAGCCCCATGTCATCACCAAGTTGATGATGAACAAACGGATACAGGACGCTCGCCACATCCTCCCGGTTTCCATCACCGGCTACCTTTTTTCCGCTTTGCTGTGGATCAGTCTCGGGCTCGTCATGCGGGCCTTGGTCCTGAGTGGGCGGCATCCCGAATTGGCATCGGCCGACGAGACAGCTTCCCAATTCCTTCAGAATTACGCGCACCCCCTTCTGGCAGGGGTTGTTTTTGCGGGGCTTTTCGCGGCCATCATGTCCACCGCCGATGGCTTTCTGAATATCGGCACCGCCGCCGTCATCCACGACATTCCAAAAGCCCTCACCGGGAAATCCATCAAAAACGAGCTGTTATGGGCCCGGGTCACCACCATCGTTCTGGCTGTTTTAGCCTCCGTCTTTGCCCTCTACACCGGCGACCTCGTCGCCATCCTCGGCGCCTTCGGCTGGGGCACCTTTGCCGCCGCCTTGGTGCCAACCGTCGCCATCGGCTTCAACTGGAAACGAGCCACCGCCATGGCTGCCAACGTCGCCATCATTTCGAGCCTCCTGGTGAATTTCGTAGTGAAATTGTTCAGCCTCAAAATACCCTACGGCATCGA
>CAZJYF010000165.1:0-7815 GCA_964549665.1 uncultured Saprospiraceae bacterium | reverse complement strand
ATGACAACCATGCTGCTGAACCGCTATCTTGCCTTGTTAAAATATCACTACGGTCACCAACTGATGCGCAACACCCTTCAATTGAATAATGGCACCGGCGACTTTAGCGAAATTGGAACCCTTGCCGGAATCTCAAACACCGATTGGAGTTGGAGTTGTCTCCTGGCTGATTTTGACAACGACTGCTATAAAGACCTCTACGTCACCAACGGCTACCGCCGCGATGTCACAAATTTGGATTATCTGACCTTCACCGCAGATTCCATCAACCGACTGGGTGGAATTTCTAAAAGGATTTTTCCCAAAATTGAAGATTATTTAAAACTCATTCCATCCCAAAAACTGCAAAACTACTTCTTCCGGAATAATGCCGACCTGACGTTTTCAACCGTTTCCAATCAATGGGGGCCCATCCAAAAATCCTTCTCCAACGGGGCTGCCTACGCCGATTTGGATGCCGACGGCGACCTCGATCTGGTGGTCAATAATATCGATGAAACGGCTTTCCTTTTTAAAAATAAAACCGTCGAACGCGGTGGGGGGAATTTTTTGCAAATAAAACTCGAAGGAAGCACCAAAAACAGAGGTGCAACGGGGGCTTCAGTCAAAATTTTTTATGGTAATAAAATGCAATTTCAGGAACTGAGTCCCACGAGGGGCTACTTTTCTTCCGTCGAGTACCTGCTCCATTTTGGTTTGAAAAATCAAAAAGAAATTGATCGGTTGGAAATTCGCTGGCCCGATAGCAAAATTCAAATTTTGAAAAACGTCCCTGTTAATCAACGGCTAAGGCTAAAATACAGCGATGCCCAAATGACCAATCCAACCTTGCTTCCCAAGGTTCCTCCAATTTTTAAAAAAGCAACAATCCATGGCTTGAAATTCAAACACATTGAAAATGATTTCATTGACTTCCAACGCGAGCGGTTGATTCCGCACAAGCTTTCCCAATTGGGTCCTTCCATAGCGGTAGGTGATGTCAATGGAGATGGGCTGGAGGATTTTTTCATCGGCGGGGCTGCCGATAATTCCGCGGCTTTGTTTGTTCAAAGACCAAATTCGACTTTTCAAAAATCCTCCGAAAAAACCTGGAACACAGACCTCGCTTTTGAAGATTTGGGTGCTGTTTTTTTCGACGCAGACATGGACGGCGACTTGGATTTATACGTCGTCAGTGGGGGCAATGCCTTTCCGGCAAATTCGGACCATTACCAGGACAGGCTTTATTTGAATGATGGAAAAGGCCATTTTTACAGAGCCCGAAAGGCGCTTCCTCGAATTACTTCAAGCGGTTCCTGCGTCCGTGTGTTCGATTATGATTCGGATGGCGATTTGGATTTGTTCGTTGGGGGCAGAGTACGGCCGGGGGCCTACCCTGAACCTCCGCAGAGTTTCGTTTTGAAAAACGAAGGGGGTACGTTCATCGACGTCACTCCCCATGTCGCCCCCGAATTTCGCAGCCTCGGCATGGTGACGGACATTCTTTGGGCAGACCTCGACGGGGACGCCAAGCCGGAGATGATTGTCGCCGGAGAATGGCTTCCCATCAGCATCTTCAAAAACGAAAATGGGAAATTGGTCAATCGCACCGAAACATTTGGACTTTCGGAAACCAACGGCTGGTGGAACTGCCTGGCTGCCGCTGATTTTGACAACGATGGCGATACGGATTTGGTCGCCGGCAACTTGGGAATGAACACGCGTCTGAAGGCCTCTGCGAAGGAACCCCTCCGCCTTTTTGCAAAAGATTTCGATAGAAACGGCAGCCTCGACCCGGTTTTGGCTTTCTACGAAAATGACCGACTCTATCCCCTGCCCCAACGAGATGTCCTCCTTCAACAGATTCCAAGCCTGAAAAAAAAGTTTGTGCACTACGCCGATTACGCCACGGCGGACATGGAAACGATATTTTCATCGCAGGAAGTAGCATCCGCCCTCCACATGGAGGCAAAAATTTTCGCTACCACTTATTTTGAAAACCTGGGAAATGGATCCTTTGCGATAAAAACCCTCCCAAATGAAGCACAATTATCGCTAACCAATAAAATCCTGGCAGGTGACTTTACGGACGATGGAAATTTAGATATTCTCCTTGCCGGAAACAGTTACTCGGCTGATGTGGAAAGCGGCCCCTACGATGCAGGCAACGGAGTGCTTCTCGTTGGGGACGGGAAAGGGAATTTCACGTCGGTTCTGAGCCGCGATTCCGGATTTTCCGCAACCAAAGCCGCGACGGATTTAGTGATTTTAAAACTGGCAAATGGAAAGGAATTAATTTTAGTAGCGAACAATAATGACACTTTGCAAGCATTTATTAAAGGTCATTGAATTGGTTCAAAGATAGGGGCTATATCATACATACGCATGTAAAAGACCCGATTTGCAAAATTTTTATAATTTGGTAAATCTATAACTCCTTGATTTTTAATTTACTAAATCTCAAAGATTTTGCAAATTGTTAAGTCGGAGGGTCTTTTACATGCGTATGTATGAGGCAGCCTCTTCTCCATGGCTGGACATCAAAGCATTCAAAAATATTCCTTAAAATGACCCGGGGATTTTCAAAAATTTGTTTTTTCATTTGGTCCATTTTGCAGATTAGCCTGTCGGCAAATGCCAATGAAATTAAGACCGCCGAGTTGTCTTTTTATTCGGAACATTTTACGATTTCCTACAACGCCGAAATGGTTTTCGAATTTGAAATCAACCCCGGAAAATATGATTGGAGTAGCAAAAAATATAATCTTACCGAATTTTATGGATTGTTGGAAAGCAAAGACTACCAAAGCCTGCTTTCCGGGCTGGAAAATATCCGGGATGATTTCGAACTCGACGATTGGCTTTATTACCAATTGATTAATAAATCGGTAGCCCTCATTTTTGATGGCTTCTCCCCGCAGCATCAAACCTTGATTTGTTGGTTGTTACTTTGCAAGTCCGGTTTCGATGCCCGCATCACTTACTCAAAAAATGAACTTTACCTGAATGTCTATTCTGATGATGAAATATTCGATGTTCCTCTAATCGAAGAAGATGGAAAATCGTTTGTCAACGTCACCGCAGCCCAAACGGGCAGAAAATTGATAAAAACACTTTACGCCAATGACTTTTCGCCCAACCCAACTGGTAGAAATTTTTCTTTCAACCTCCAAAGGTTTCCCAAATTGCAACCCCAAATAAGCAGCCGGGAGGTCGAATTCAGCGATGGTTTATTGAACTACAAAATGGACGTCGAGTTTGATGAAACAATCGTTCGATTCATGCAGGATTACCCTTCTTTTGCAGAAAGTACATACCTCGAAGTGCCCTTTTCCCACACCCTTTCTTCTTCTCTCCTTCCGAGGTTGCGAGGTATCATTGAAGGAAAATCCGAGAAAGAAGCCCTCGAAACCCTCGTCGCTTTTACCCGCACCGCTTTCCGCTACAAAGCCGATGAAGAAATCTATGGTAAAAGCAAACCCATGATTCCCGATGAGCTGTTCCACTACAAATATTCCGATTGCGAAGACCGGTCGGCCTTGTTTTATAACCTCGTCAAAAAACTTCTCGACCTTCCGATGATTGTGGTCGGTTTTCCCGACCACGTTACGGTGGCTGTTGCAGCCTCTGAATCACTTGGCGACCCCTTGGTTTACAATGGAAAAAAATACTACATCTGCGACCCAACAGGTCCCGAAGACTCATTTGAAATTGGATTTCTGCCAGATGAATTTGACAATAAAACCTTTGAAATTATTACAAAATATAGGTAGGTGCAGGGTTTAGGGTGTAGGGTGTAAGGATTCTTCTGGAGAAGAAAAAGGTAATGAAACATACTGTAACAACATAATACCTTCATACCGTACACCCTAAACCTTACACCCTAAACCTTACACCTACCTAACATCAAACCGCCAGACCATGCGTGCAGCAATTTACCACTCGTTTCAGGAACCATTATCCCTTGAAAACCTTCCGGTGCCGGAAGCAGGAGAAGGGGCTGTTGTGATTAAGGTTGAAGCCACCGGCCTCTGTCGCAGCGATTGGCACGGATGGATGGGGCATGATCCGGATATTTGCCTTCCGCAGGTGCCTGGCCATGAATTTTCCGGGGTGGTCGAAGTGGTCGGGAAAGGGGTAAATAACTGGAAAACAGGCGATCGGGTTACGGTTCCCTTCTCCGTAGGATGCGGAACCTGCCCCCAATGTCTTTCGGGAAACCAACAAATTTGCGACCACTATTTCCAGCCGGGCTTCACAGCTTGGGGTTCTTTCGCAGAATTTGTTCAGATAAAATACGCCGATCACAACCTCGTCCGGCTGCCCGATTCGATGGAATTTACCACGGCTGCGGTTTTGGGTTGCCGTTTTGTTACTTCCTTCCGGGCGGTAGCCGTCCAGGGTAGAGTAAACGGGGGCGATTGGGTGGCGGTACACGGCTGCGGAGGTGTCGGTTTATCTGCCATTATGATTGCCGAAGCATTCGGTGCCAACGTCATCGCCGTTGACATCGACGAGGAAAAACTGGCTTTCGCCAAAGATATTGGGGCTTCGGTTTGCCTAAATGCAAAAGATATTGATTCCATTCCTGCTGGAATTGCAGAGGTAACCAAAGGTGGGGCAGCCGTGTCTTTTGACTGTTTGGGCAGCCGGGAAACTTGCCGAAATTCGATCCGATGCCTGAAAAAAAGAGGCCGGCATGTCCAGATTGGTTTATTGAGTGGCAGCCAAAACAATCCTCCCATTCCCATGGGTGAGGTCGTGGCAAGAGAATTGGAAATCCTCGGAAGCCACGGTATGCAGGCACACCAATATCCTGACCTACTGGAAATGATTGCCGCCGGGAAATTACAACCTCATAAATTGATTGGTAAGAGGATTAGCCTGCAGGAGTCTTTGAAAGAATTAGAAAATATGGATAAATTTCAAACCATTGGGGTGGCAGTTATTGACCGTTTCTAGTCCTAGGGTTGTTGGGATATCAGCAATGCGCAATTCTTAAAAATCATGAAATAACCACAATTCTGAAACCAAAAAATTGTCCGTTATTCCCAGCCTGAAACGCTAATTCAAAAAAAAAATGACCACCTTTTGACAAGATAGCCATCCATATTTTTGGGATTATATTTTTTATCACACCCACACTTTATGCCAATTTAGCCATATCCCGGATTAAAATTTTACCCCTGTTGAAGTAAATCAAATCGGATTTTCTGAGTTCGTTCAAAACGAGTGTCACCGTTTGCCGGGAGGTGCTCGTAATGTTGGCTATATCCTGATGGGTAAGGGAATGTTTCAGTAACATCTCGAAACCAATGCGCATTCCGCGCTTGTTGACAGATTCTTTGATAAAATCAATAATCCGGGTTCTCGCATCTTTGAATATCAATGATTCCAATTTGTTTTCAGCTTTCAACAACCGGCTGCCAAAAAGGGACATCACCCGGTCGCAAAGGTTGAAATTGTAACGCATCAGCTTTTTGAAATCATCTACCCTAAGGGCATAAACGTGGACCTCTTCTTTTAAAGCCTGCGCAAAGTCTTGCCTATTTTTTTCACCGATTAACCCCAATTCTCCAAACATTGCCGTCGGGTGTACCAAAGATTTTATGACCTCTTTTCCGTCGTTGGAGTGGGTGCCTATTTTCACAACGCCTTTGGCGAGGAAATAAATGGTTTCGGAAGGCTCGTCGGGAAGGTAAATGAAATTGTATTTTGGCTTTATCTTGTATTCCACCATATTTTCTAAATGCCTTTTTTCTCCATCATTCAACACATCAAAAAGGGGGAACTGCTCCAGGAAAGTAGTTGTGGTTTTAGCATTCATAACTTTATGATTTAGATTTAATATGACAAAATTCGACTTTGGAAAGCATTTCTGAATTGCCTATTCGATGATTTCACAATTAGAGACACCCTTTTTTATATTACCCCCTATTTAAAAAGATTTTATTAATGAAATTTGTCTAAACAATTTTTGTCCTAACTCCAGCCGGGCATAAAAAAAGGGAGAAACCGAATTGACGGGTCCTCCCTTTTTTGCTCAATATTCAAACCTATTGATTAAGTTCAAAAAATCTGGAATTGGCGCTGTATCCAGCAAAAATTCCACATCCGTTCTGGATGTTGTGATACAACTGAACCGCTTCGGACAGCGGGTCTTGCCGGTTGTGATTTTGTTGGGTCAAGGTAGTGCGATACAGAAAATATTCTTCAGAAACGCTTCTCAACTCAACCAAAAACCGGCGAGGGATGAATTCTTTTTGACTAAATTCATAATTCCCGGTAAACGAAAAACTCACTTTTTCCCCATTAAATGTTTGGTCATCAAACAGGAAACTGCGATTGTCTAAATATTTCGTTATCGGGGCATTTTCATCAATGGGGTCAATGTCAATTGGCAGGGTCAACAGGACTTTCTGCAACAGGGTATCTCCATTTTGGTCAAGGCTGTACTGAACCAATTCCTGGAAAAAACTCAGGTGATAAAAATTGGTGTTATCCACAGGGTCATGAAAATCAACATCCACCTCACAGGTTACTATTGCAATATCTTCATCCGTTTTTTCAAGGGTATTTTGAAATTGGACGGATTCAATCAGAACGGTTTCGGGGATGCTGTTGGTCGCACGTACGGGTTCATATCCTTCTACGTTTACTTCAATGGAATAAAGTCTTCCAACTTCGGGAACCAAATTGACCGTCGTATAATAAGGGGGGATGTTTTGTTCTGAATCGGATGGCACCAGTTGCAAGGTTTCCAACAATTTGCCATCCGCAAAAACCTGGACTTTGGCATTCAAAATGTATTCGAAAGGGTCATTGGAAAGGGTCGAACGCGTTTTAGAAACAAAAACCCCGAGCGCGTTATTGTTCGTGAAATTACTGACAACGACTAGCTTAGTATCGTCCCCCCCGATTTCAAAATCTACAGGCTGTTCACAATTGGAAAACAGGAAAGGCAATAACAGCAGCAAGGTGTAAGGACGCATGATAAAGGATTTTTAGCTCGTTTGAAAAACGGCGACTCCCAAATTTCTTTAAGAGGATAGTTATTTTATAAAAATATACTTTACCCTAAACAATCTGCATTTCCATTTTCCCAGATTGAATGGAAAGTATTAATTGGATCAAATGAAGGCTACCGATAAATTTTCAAACAAACTTATTACCCTGCAAGTTACAAAAGATTTAAAAGAATTTCACACTGTATCGCAAGGTAGGAAAGATGGGTAACAGGCTGACCTGAACTACCTCTTTTACCACTTCTCCGTTTTCAAGAAGCTTATTTCGAATTCGAATGAACAGCGGATTCTTCCGGTTGTAGGTGTTATACGCGCCAATTCTGATTGTATGCAGCGCTCTTTTTTCTTTGAAATAGAGGTTGACACCAAAATCCAATCTGTGATAATTGGGCAAGCGGTTTCGGTTTCTACCGCTGGAACTTTGAGCAATTATAGGGTTTACGCCAACTGGAATGGGTTCCTTGGGAGATTGGACAAGTTCGTATTCCTGAAGAGGCAGAGTGAAAGCCGACCCGGTACTGAATGTCCAACTTCCCGAAAATTCCGCTCTTTTCCCCATTTTGTGTAAGACCATCAACGTCAAATTGTGCCGCCTGTCTAATCGAAAGGGAAATTTGTTTCCCAGGTTAATTTCTTTGTCGAACTGCCGTTCTGATTTGGCATAGGTATAACTAAACCAGCCACTACCTTTTTCGGTTTGTTTTTTCAATAAAAACTCCACCCCATATGCCCAACCATGCCCAATAGACACCTTGTTCTGCCAATTCACGGAATTGACGGAGCTCAAAAAAACGTCTTTGAAAATCAAGAG
>CAZJYF010000164.1:0-7816 GCA_964549665.1 uncultured Saprospiraceae bacterium | reverse complement strand
ACATCAAGCCGTCTGGTATGGCCACATTGATTGCCATACTGTCGGGTTCGTCGTATAGGTGGTCTTTGTTGGGCCACCAAAGGCTGGCTCCATCCCCTTCACAAGCGACGCCCACCCATGAATTGCCCAATTCATCTTTTTTCCACACGAAACCGCCTTCCCAGGGCGGGTTGGGCGCCTCCTTGGGATAGCCTTCGTAAAAAACGCGAATGGAGGCGCTTGTTCCCCGTTTCATTTTTTCCGGGAAATAAACAAAAACAGCATCATATAACCTTTTGAATGTCAGTGTTTTATTATAGCAGTTGATTTGACTTATCTTCATTTTTTTATTAAGGTCAATCTGGAGGGTGGTAAAATCCTTCACCACATCGAAAAAGATATCCACATAGCCCTTAATAAACTTGTTTTCAATATCCACTGCCACATTGAGGTCATAAAAAGTCACATCGTAGCAAACCCTTTCCGGGCTCAACATACCCCTGAGGCTGTCTGCCTTGGTGAAGGTGTAATTATGGAAAAAATCCTTTTGCCCAAAGCTCGATTGGATAAAAAAAAGAGCAATAATCGAAAACAGAAAATTTTTCATAGAAATTGGAGGAGTTTGAAGGGATTAAAGCCAATTAGCCTCGTTCTTTCATCATTTTTTTAAAAATACTATCTATCCACCGGTCCGGCAAAATGCGGGAAAGCATTATTTGGAATCGGTTATTCGCTAATATGTAACGAGTTTTCGGATGTTTCAGTACCAGGATTTTGTGAATCAATTTTGCCAAGATTTCCGCATCGATGGAACGAGCTTCAGCTTTGGCGATTAATTTTCCAGATTGTCGCATCATAGCCTTGTAATCGGTTTCTTCATAGCCATTGCCTCTCATACCTGCTTTTTTCCAAATAGGTGTATTGACCGGCCCCGGCAGAATCGATATGACGTCGATTCCATAAATCAGCAATTCTCTGCGCAGCCCGTCGGTGATGCTTTCCAAGGCGGCTTTAGAAGCGCAATAAGGAACTAAAAAGGGATTGGTGAAAAGGGCAGAAACAGAACTGATATTGATAATTTTTCCAGGGGCTGCTTTGTGGGGTTGTTTTGCGCCAAGCAAAGGCAAAAAAGCTTGGGTAACTTTTAATACCCCAAAGACGTTCACTTCAAACTGGCGCTCAAAATACTTCATTGGCAGGTGTTTCAAGGGGCCATAAACCACTATTCCTGCGTTATTAATCAAGCCAGCCAAACCGTTTTCACCAACTACTTTGGCTACTTCCTTCCGTGCTTTTTCAATGGAGGATACATCCCGAACATCAAAAACTAAAGGCTTGAAGTTTTTCCCAAATTTTTCGGATAATCTGGAAGCATCTTCCAGTTGCCGAACGCTGCCGAACACAAAGTAGCCTTTTTCGATGAGAAAACCTGCTGTTGCAAAGCCAATCCCCGTTGAAGCTCCGGTGATGAGGACGTATTTCATAAACTCTTGGTTTGAAAGCGGAAGTTAAGTAATTTTCTATTTCAAAAGAATAATTCTAACTTTGATGGGTTGAAGGGGTTTGCAGTATCTGGCAAGTTTGCGGATTCCCGCAATCTCCTTCATGTTATCAAACGCCTCCATTTTATGGAAATAAATGTTGGACAAGCTATCAGTGAACTCATGTATGAAACCCAATCGGTCGTCGTACCGGGTTTTGGAAGTTTTTCATCTTCTTACAAACCTTCCGTTATCGATCATGTACAAGGCATGGTTGAACCCCCTTCAAAGAGTTTGGAATTCAATGAAGATTTGATAGCCAACGATGGTGTTTTGGTGAAATATCTTCAGGAAAGCTATGCCGTTTCTCCTGAAGATGCAGAAAAGGCTGTCAAAGGTTTTGTTAGAAAATTAAACCAATCGCTTGAAAATCGGGAAATAGTTGAAATTCCAAAAGTTGGTCGACTATACCGGGATTATGAGCAGAATTTAAAATACCTTCCCGAAAGCACCAATTTCAATACGGAATCTTTTGGGCTGCCTTCCGTTCAGTTTTATCCGGTACTCAGAGATAAGAAAAAGGCAATCGATGCGGCTATGGCTGGACAAAAAACCAATGCCGGCGAATCAAAGTCCGCAAGTAGGAGCAGTAAAGATAAATTTTTTCAAAAGGCCATGCCGTGGCTGCTGTTCTTGGCTGTTTTGACTATTGGGCTGAGCTTTTATCTAGTCTGGCAGGACTTAAGCAAGGGGAAGACGGCTGATAAATCCGGCATAAATGTAGAACGGCTTAACAAAAAACCAGGACTTCCGGCTGGAACCAAAAAGGAAGTACCAAAAGACGATCCGGAAGACTTGGAAGACTTTCGAAATGAAAAGTCGGTGGCGGACGATTCCAAAATCTCCGAAGACCAGTTGGACGACGTGCGTACCACCATTTCACCAAATCAAAAAGAAGCCTTTATCGTTCTACACAGTTTTGGGGTTTCGAAGAATGCCAAAAATTTTATCGAGGAACTATCCCTGGCAGGTTTCAATCCCCATTCCATTAAGGACGGACGATTGATGCGCGTCGGAATTCTTCAAATATATGAGAAAAAAGAAGAATTGGATACCTTGTTGGTGGATTTGGGTAAAAAATATAAGACCACCCCAGTTGTTTGGAAAAAATAATACTGTTGGTTTATTTTTTTATGGGTAAAATATTGAAATTCAGTATAATTGCAAATTAATCAAATACTAATAATTATTATATTTACTGCACTTCATTTTTGCACCACTTACTTACAAATAGTTTTTTTTCTAATTTTTTGGTCTGAATTTTGTACGTTTTTCAAATGAGATCCCCCCCTCAAGGATTGTTAAAGATTTACTTATCCGAGGCTGTCACCAATTTCTTGGCTAGGCATGCTAAGCGGAAGTTATTCTTTAATTGCTCCTTTTTTGAGTATTTATATTCACCCCCCCAACATCTTAAAACCGGTTGCTCAATAGCTTGTGCATTTTTTCAAAACGGCATGGTGTAAAATGTAAGAATTGCTATCGACACTATCCGTCATTTTTCACCAAGATGAGAAATGTCTGCGTGAGGTTTACGAGATATTTGGAAGAACTGCACAGGTAAAGGCTTTCGAACAATTGTGATATATATTCTATTTCGCACTCGCCTAACTACTTTTTCTTTTTTCTACCATTGAAACATGGTTACTATGTCAAATCATCGGCTGAATGACAAAAGCTGAGCAGTGGAACTCTTTCCCCCAAATTTATAAAGAGTACGCTCCTCTGCATCTGAAAAGTTGTTACTAATTTATTATCCGGATATTTAATCCCGGATTCTATTCTTGAAGTTCTTGAAGTCACATGCGTATCGCACAAATAGAATTTGCATATAGCGATCCATTTGACCTTTATTACCGATGAGATTCAAGTTGGGACAACTATAGGAAAACTGTAAACAAATAATCTGACCCATTATTATTGGCTCTTTTTTTTTGAAAAAGAACTGCGAAATAATGGGTATTTTATTTTTTGCTGTTTCCCAAAATAAAAAGAAAAGAATCCCATGAATAAGTTTGCCTTAGCACTAATTGGTGTTTTGGGGGTTACAACTGTGTTTGCACAACAGGATGTAAAGTATTCCCAATTCATTTTTAATAAATTGAGTTTCAATCCAGCTTATGCTGGCAGCAAGGAAGCCCTCACCCTTGCAAGCATTTATCGCTATCAATGGGAAGGCATTGATAATGCGCCTCGAACGCTGAACGTTCAAGCCCACACCCCTTTTGCAAACAACCGCAACGGTGTGGGATTATCGCTTACCACCGACAAGATTGGTCTTACCCAAAATTCAATGGTGGACTTTTCCTATGCCTACCGAATTCCCTTTCGGAATCAATCCACACTAAGTTTGGGGGTCTCATTGAGCTACCAGTTTTTGCAATTTCGGGCTTCTCAAATTCAAATAATCGATGCAGGTGACAATTTTATCCCTGAGTCGGATAGCCGCAGCAACTTGAACTTCGGTTTTGGCGCCTATTATTCTTCTTCCCAATTTTACGTTGGGTTTTCCGTGCCCCAACTCGTAGATGGCCCCCTCTATACGAGTGATTTATTTGACCTTGGAAATTTTTCAAGATTTCGGACGTATTACCTAATGGCGGGGGTAGCAATACCTCTTCGCAATAACATCCTTTTCAAACCGGCTGTCCTTTTTAGCTTTATCCCCAATGCTCCTTTCGAGATGGATATCAATGCAAGTTTTTTATTGATGGAAGCCCTTTGGGTGGGCGGTTCGTATCGATTAGGCGACTCGATGGATGCAGTGGTGCAGTATCAGTTTACAAAACAATTTAAGGCAGGCGTTGCTCTGGATTTCACAGTGTCGGAATTGCAGAAATACACGGCAGGTAGCGTGGAATTGATGATCGAGTACATATTTAGTTTTGAAAAAGACGGCGTGCATAATATTCGGTTTTTTTAAATATTCAAATGACAGCAAACATCGATTCTAAGATGTAAATCTCACAAGGCTAACCCTAAACAGGAACTAAAAATGAGAAATAGAAGCCACTTATTCGTTTTTTTAGTTTTGTTAATTGCCGTTGAGGCAATGGGACATTACGATTCGAACATTTTTTATGACAACCCACTAATTGCCCCCCTTCCTTTTCCGCTCGATACCATCAAGGACCCGGCGGGGCTGAAATTGAAAAAACAGAAAAAAAAGCTTCGGAGCCGGGCAGTTGAACGACAGGATAGATCTAAAAGTGCCGCAAGAAAAAAAGCCGACGAACTATACGATGCCCTTGGCTATATGAAGGCGGCAGATTTGTACAAAGGACTAAAAGGAGGCGATAAAAACCAATTTGTAATTGCTAAAATAGCGAACAGTTACCGCCTTAATGCGCAATGGGAGGAGGCGGAGTATTGGTATGCTCAAATAATTAAGGACACCGGCAATCCAAAGAATTTTCTCTATTACGCACAGGTGCTCCAAAGCAACGGAAAATGCGAAGACGCGGTGCGTTGGTACCGGGAATACCTCAAATATGCGCCGGATGAAAAAAGAGAGTTCATCTCCAACTGCGAAGATCTGGCCGATTTTAATAAATCGGAGGTGGTGGTCAAAAACCTAAACCAATTGAATACCGAATTCAGCGATTTTAGCCCGATTCCATACAAGAACGGATTGCTCATCACTTCCAACAGAAGTGCGCAGCACCTAGCGAAACGACAAGATAATTGGACGAAGAAGCGGTTTACGGATTTGTACTTCGCCGAGAAAGGCAAGGAGGGAAATTACGACAAAATCAACCCTTTGCCGGGAGATGTCAATAGCAAATTTCACGATGGCGTGCCAACTTTCAACAGGTCGGGTACGGAAATGATTTTTACCCGTAACCAGCGAAAAGGGAAAACCTGGGATGGCAGAAGGAACTTAAAATTGTATGCCGCCGAAAATCAAAATGGATTCTGGACGAATGTTCATAAACTGGACTTGAATGAGGCGAATTATTCCTATTGCCATCCCACCCTTTCGAAAAATGGCCGACGTTTATATTTCGCGTCAGACAGAGAGGGCGGGTACGGAGGAATGGACCTTTATGTCTCAGAAAGAATTGGCAGCCACTGGTCTGAACCGCAAAATTTGGGACCCATAGTAAACACTTCGGGCAACGAAATTTTTCCCTTTTTGGCAACAGATGGAACGCTTTACTTCGCTTCCAACGGGCACCGGGGTTTGGGAGGCTTGGACATTTTCCGCGTGCAAAAATCTAAAAAAACCGATGAGCTTTCCTGGTCATTTCGGGACAATTTGGGGGTTCCCATCAATTCTGAGAAAGATGATTTTGGCTTCGTAATCAACCCGGACAGGCATTCGGGTTATTTCAGTTCCAACAGGGAAGGAGGTATCGGGGCAGATGATATTTTTAGCTGGAATGGAAATTTGGCCTCTATTGTAAATAGAAAAATTTGTGTGATCGACAAAAATACCGGCGGGCAAATTAAGGGAGTTTCTGTAAGGGTGACAAAAGCGGGAGGAACAAATGCTGCGGCAGGCTCGCCAAACGATAAAGTAATCACCTTGCAGCACGTGGAAGGGACGGAAAACGATTATGTTTTTCGCATTGTAGATGAAAAGGGAGCGCCTCTAAAATCGACCGCCGACCTAATTAATACCGATGATTCGGGCTCTTTCCTCTATTCCCTGGACCCGGAAAGCAATTACCGGTTTGTGTTGGAAAAAACGGGTTATGTGATTTTGGAACAAAGCCTGCCCGCTTCAAAATTACTAGCAGAAAATGAGTTTTGTTTTGCCCTTGAAAAAGAATCCTGCTTGAAATTGGACGGGTTGGTGAAGAATAAAGATTTTCCAGCAATCATACCCGGGGCGGAGGTGCGGTTGCTCAATAAATGCACCGGAGAATTTGAAGTGGCTATGTCAGACAAAAACGGCAAATTCGATTTTTGCCTCGCCTGTGATTGCGAGTATGAAATCTATGCCACCAAACCCGATTTTGAAAATGGATTGACCCTTCTTTCCACCCGAAAAGAAGATTGTAAAAAAGACGCTCCCACCCCCGTCACCGCAGAGATTGCCTTGAAACCGAGAATGGGCATTGGGACTGCCAAGCCTTACAAGACACCCGCTTATTCCAAGGAATCTGAAGAAAATAACGCACCCCCGAGAAACTTGAACAAATACTTTCTTGGAGACGAAAACAAACCTTTTGAAGCAGGACAAACCTTCCGCCTCACCAATATTTATTACGACTACGACAAATACTACATTCGCCCGGATGCTGCCAATGAGTTGGACAATTTGTACAGATTGCTGGCTGCTTATCCAAAAATGGAAATTTCTCTTATGGCACATACCGATTCAAGAGGCACAGAACGCTACAACCAATGGCTTTCCAGAAAACGGGTGAAAGCGGCTATAAATTATTTGGTCGGGAAAGGCATCAATCCCCGCCGACTGGCTGGTTTTGGTTATGGAGAAAGCAAACTAACCAATCATTGTGTAAATGATGTGCCTTGCACAGAAGCAGAACACCAACAAAATAGAAGAACGGAATTTAGCATCCTCAAAATGGGGGATTCCGACATTCAGATAGACTTCAAAAATTAATTGATCTTAAATTTTCCATGACGCTTACCCACCCTTTTTTGAAAAATACAAATAAGGCTTTTCGTTGGAATTTTGAAAACCGGCTTAGGTAAATCGGTGAATAATTATTATCGACCCTTTCCAAAGGGTATTAACCCTAAATGCCACAGGGACAAGGGGTTAAAACCCATTGGAAAACAAGCACTCGTTTATTGATTTGACTAGCTTTTTTCATGTGGGACAAAATTTGTTTTGCATGAAACTGAATTGAACCTCCAAAATGAACTACATCCCATGATTTGTAAAAAACTACTCGAGATTTCAATTTTTCTTTTCTGGCTGCTTTTCCCCTGGATATTATTGAAAGCACAAACCCCAGAACTGACCATTTCAAAAATAGTGGAAAGTTCCTCCAACCCGCTGACAGAAATAGCGGGGGGAAATGCCACCTTCGCCGACGCCGGTGACACGTTGACCTTTTTGATGGTAATAGAAAACACCTCCAATTTACCGGCTTTTGGTGTGCGGATAAATGATATTCCCTCCTCCGCTATGCGGGATTGCAAACTATTGTCCGTCAAAGAAGGAGACGGGGTGACGAGTGTTCCTGGTGTTGGCGATTTATTTACCGACGGTGCTATCCTAATCTTCCCGCTGGCGGCCGACGACGGCCAACCCGGCACGCGACCGGACTCGGTTTTGGTGTAATACACCTGCATTCCAAAAACCCAAAACCCCCCCG